>DUMD01000090.1 GCA_012840065.1 Clostridia bacterium | reverse complement strand
TTGACCTTTCTTATGGATAACACACCCTTAATTGTATTGGTGTTAAGTTTTTTTATTGTTGTCTGCCAGACGGTGAAAAGAGGTCTTTCAGCTATAGCAGGGGTAATCGATCTTTTGTTTCCATTTATAATTGTTTCCTTTGTGATTTTGGTTTTGCTGGCCATACCTAGAGCGGAAATAAAAAATATCCAACCAATACTTTTTGAAAATACCCTCAATGTATTTAAATCGATAATCCCTGCCTATCAAACCCTGTTGGGGGTAGGGATTATAGGTTATGTACTTTCAAGAGTAAGTGAATCAAAAGGCACTTTAAAATGGCATTTATACGGATTTGGTATTACTTTTACCCTGTTCACAGCTTTATATGTGGTTATGATTTTAAATTTTGGCCCGGGAGAGTTAAAAACCTTTGTCTATCCAACTATTTCCATGGCTAAGGCAATTGATTTTCCAGTATCCTTTTTAGAAAGGGTGGAATCCCTGCTGGGGATAATTTGGATTTCTGTTGTTTTTTCTGCCATTTGCCTTTATTATTTTGCTTTTTTACGAAATGTGGCTGTTTTTTTTAAAGTAAAGCCGGAAAAAGAAAAACATCTGGCTTATATTCAGATGCCTGTCTTTTTGCTTATTGCCTTACTGCCTAAAAACAATTTAATTAATGACCAGTGGATGGCTTTTTTTAGGCAGCTAATTAATGTCATTAGTTTTGGTTTTATTCCTTTCCTAACAGGGTATGCAGTGCTGGAAAAAAGGAGAGGGGGAAAGGAATGAAAAAAATATTGCTGAGTATTTTAGTTATAATCCTAATTTTTAATACGGGCTGTTGGGATCGAAAGGAAATCGAAAACAGGGCTTATGTGCTAGGGGTGGCTATTGACAAATATCCCCCTTCTCCAACCGGGCAGGAAGGGGAAGAAGAAACTCCTCAGGAGGAAGAAAAAAAGGTGGAAAAATCGGGGATTTATACTGGACAACCCAAATATGCTCTTACGGTTCAGATCCCCATTGTTAAAAAAGCCAGCTATCGTACTACAACAAGGGGAAATGTTGGGGATAGCGGAAGTTCTAGGACCTGGCAAATTACGGAAGAGGGAAATTCATTTTTGGAAATGCTCAGGAATATGGGAACAAGAATTAATCAAACCATATATCTTGAGCATATGCAAGTTATTGTAATTTCTGAAGCTGCTGCCAGGGAAGGTTTGAAAAAAATAGTTGATTTCTTTGTTCGGGATCCGGAAGCTCGAAGAAGAGTAAAGATTTATATTAGCAGCGGAGAAGCAAAATCTGTCCTGGACGTAGAACCCAGAGTTGAAGATTTTTCCTCAACTTACCTGGCCAATCTTGCCGTTCATTCCCGGATTAACGGTAAAATTTTAGAAAAAACCGATTTGGGAGAAACTATGGAAAATATCCATGCTGGAAATGCTTTCATGTTATCTAGGGTGGAACCAACTAAAGACGAGATTAAAAATGCAGGGGTAGCATTATTTAATAGCAAAAGTTTTATGGTGGGCTGGCTTGATGGTCTTGAACTGGAAGGGGTAAAATTTATTCGTAACCTCTATGAAGGAGGAATTGTGACAGCAGAAAATCCTGAGTATCCGGGAAGTGTGATTGTTTTAGAAGTAAAAAAGGTAAAGAGCAGAATAGTTCCAATTGTGAATAATAATGAGATCAGCTTTAAAATCCAGCTTAAAGTTAAGGGTAATTATGCTGAAAATGAGAATGAGCTTGTTTATCAACATCTTAGCAGAGATTTTTTTGAAAAAGCAGAAGAGGCTTTTGCCAGAAAAATTGAAGAAATTTGTCAAAGATCAATCACCAAAATTCAAAAAGAGTTTGGGACGGATGTTTTTCTCTTTAACGTAGTTTTAAAAACAAAGGAACCTGCCCTCTGGAAACAATTAGAAGATGATTGGGAAACAGTTTTTCCCCAAATTAAAACAGAGGTGGAGGCTGACGTATCAATTAAATTACATGGGCATGTAAAATAAGGATTAACCGGCTAGCAGAGGACTGTTCGACAGAAACAGTCCTTATTTTATTACATGTAATTGAGCAATTAAAAATGACTAAAATCCTCAAAGATGTGAAAAGTTGTCCCTTTAAGATAAATATGGTAAAATAAAGTCTATGATTTGTAAGGAGGCATGAAGGTGTGAAAGGGACGATTGTCAATTCTTTGACAATATTAGCCGGTGGATTCTTAGGCGGATGGTTAAAACAGCGATTTCCGGAAAAATATCAGCAAACGATTATGCAGGGTGTGGCCTTATCGGTTATTCTGATTGGAATAAATATGGCTTTGAAAACAAATAATGTTTTAATTATTATTATCAGCTTAGTTTTAGGGGCTGTTCTAGGTGAGTGGATTGGGATTGAGGAGCGGTTGCAAAAATTTGGGCAGTACTTGGAAACTAAAATAGGAAAAGAACGGGGTAGAATTGCCGAAGGTTTTGTCAGGGCCAGTCTGGTTTTCTGTATTGGAGCCATGTCTATAACCGGTGCACTTCAAGATGGACTTACCGGCAATCCGGTAATTTTATATGCTAAGTCAATGCTGGACGGGGTCACTGCCATTGTTTTTGCTGCAGCCATGGGTTTTGGGGTAATGATATCTGCTGGATCAGTTTTTCTCTTTCAGGGGATAATTACTCTCTTGGCCAGTTGGGTTGCTCCCATTCTAAATAGCCATCCTCTAATGATAACAGAGATGGAAGCCGCAGGGGGGCTGCTTATTATCGGTATTGGTTTAAATATGTTGGAAGTAAAACCGATCAGGGTGGGCAATCTTTTGCCCGGTGTTTTCATTAGCATGATTCTCACATGTTTTTTTGGTAGTTAGGAAAGATTGTCTTAGTTGGGATTTTAAAGATGATAAAAAGATGAATTCAGTAGAAAAATAATGAAAATAGACGATAAAGAGGGAAAAAAAAGAAAATTAGGACTTTAAATAAAAAGCAGGCAGGAAATTTTAGTAATAATGAAGAATAAATGGTAATGAGTGAACCAGGGAAAACGGTGGTGAACTATTTTGCTTAAAAATAAGAAACAGAAAGGAAAAATCACCTTGATGATAGTTCCTCATGGAGAGGGACCAATGAAATCAATCAATTTAACCATTAACTTGATCAAGGTGGCAGTTGCAGCCTGTTGTTTTTTACTGGTTCTTGGCCTGATAATAACCTGGCGTTATTATCAAGCCAAAAGCCAGTTGGTAGTTATTCCTGAGCTGCAGAGAGTGAATGCGGAAAATAAACAAAAAATTGAGAAGACAAATCGGCAACTGGAGGAAATTAAAGAAAAAATTAAGCAGGTTGAAGAATTAGAAAAGGATGTGCGTAAATCTTTGGGGTTAAAAGAACCGGCCAAGGTGGAAGAGGAAAATGAGACTATTTTAATTCAACGAATTCCTTTTTATCACCAGGAGGAGGAATTGGCTATTCCGGAAAGAATGAGCCTACCTTCCCGGGGCGGAGTAACCAGAAGCTTACCTAATACCGGTAGTGAAAATTCTGCTCGGCAGACAAGAAAAACAGGCCTGGCCTTGGAAGCAAAGACTTTTTCCTTCCAGCCTGCTGATTCTGAATTGCCTGAAGATGCGGAACTTGAACTGCTTAAAGAGGAATTGGAATTGAGGATAAAGGGACTGCAGGAAATCAAATCAGAAATAGCTGCTAGAGATTCGGTTAAACGGGCTACTCCTTCAATTTGGCCTTTAGCAGGTAGAATAACTTCCAATTTTGGTTATCGCAGATCTCCTGCCAGCAGGGGGAGCACCAACCACAAAGGAATAGATATTGCTGCTCCTAGAGGAACGCCGATTAAGGCAACAGCGGACGGAGTAGTGACCTTTTCCGGAGTTAAAAGCGGTTATGGTAACGTGGTAATTATCAGGCATGGCTATGGTTATACTACTTTATACGGACATAATTCACGTAATCTGGTAAAGGTAGGGGAAAAAGTCAAAAAAGGGCAGGTTATTGCTCTTTGTGGTAGTACGGGAATAAGTACGGGACCTCATGTTCATTATGAAGTTTGGGTCAACGGGAGACCGGTGGATCCGAGAAGATTTTTATGATATTTAGGGGGAAGGGCGTTGCTTAAGAAAAAACAAGAAATAGAAATAAGCACAGAAAAAATAGATACGATTATTGGCAAAGAAACGGTTTTTATTGGGAAAGTAGTGGTCAATGGCACTTTAAGAATAGAAGGTAAAATTGAGGGAGAAATTAATGGAAAAGGTGATGTGATTATAGGAGAAACCGGTAGGGTAAAAGGAAATATAAAAGCAAGACATCTTCTCCTGGCCGGAGAAGTAGAAGGAAATTTAGATTTAAGTGGAAAACTGGAGTTAACTTCTAATGCTAAGCTGTATGGAGACATTCGAGTAGAAAGTTTAGTTATTGGCGAGGGTGCCAGATTTATTGGCAACAGCACTATGATTTCAAAGGGAGAAGGCCAATCATCAAAATCGGAAAAGGCAGAAAAGGAGTAACAAGAAAACCCAATCAAATGATTGGGTTTTCTTGTTTTTAAAGTCTTTGTGGGGTCAAATTCTGCTGCGAAAAGTTATGCATAGAGAAACTTTTTAGAATCCCTTCGGAGATAACTTTGGCCATTTTCATGACCAGGGAAAGTCTGGTATTTTGTAAAACCAAATATTCCATAAAACCTCCTACATTTACCACCCCTTTAATATAGATATCACCTACAGGAGGAAGATCTTTATTTACTCCTGCTCCCGGTTCAAGGGAACCACAGCCGACTGTGATAAATCCGACACTTTCTAAACGTCCAAGACAGGCATCTATGGCGATAACAGGAGAACGGGGATAGTGTTTTTCGATTTTATCTATAAACTGCTTAATATTTTTAGCATGGACAGGTTGATCTAGGGTACCGAAAACCAGATAGTTTGGAGGTAGTTTTGGGGTTAGGAAGGTGCCGACCAGAGGCCCTAGGGAGTCACCTGTTGAACGGTCGGTACCAACGCAGAGAGTGATTATAGGCTCATCAAAATTGAAGTCCAGCTTGATTAAATTATTTGTAAGAGCCTTTGCCAAGCTGAGGGGAGCATCAGTTTTGCTGGTATCAATGCGCTGTTCTGTACTAAAAAAATCTGAGATTAAGTTTTTGATTCTTTTGTTCATCTTTTTCCTCCTTAGACATAAGTTTATTACTTGTTGCAGTATATGCTAAGCTTGTACAGATTATTCTTAGACGCAAAAAAAGCTAAAAAACAACAAAGGAAAAATTTTCCTTAACCGCTAACTTATTAAAAAGACCGGAGGTGAAAGGAATGAGAAAAGACAAAGCAGCAAAATACCTATTAGCAACTGTTTTTTGCTTAGCTTTATTGGTAAAGCCAGTACTGCAGAGCGGAGTTATACCGGAAACAACTTTGGCGGAAGGGGAAACACCGAAAAAGGCAGAAGAAATTCTGCAATTGAATTGTTTTTTAGGAGACAAGTGCATAATTACGGTAAAAGATGGTTATTGGGAATTATCTGAACTTGGCAGTACCGCTCCATTTAAAACCGGTCGATTTAAAAGCAATCAGGGGATAATGCTGGGTAAAAGCAAGAAAAATTTTGTCCTCATTTCCAAAGAAGAAAATAAAGCTTACTGTTATGATCTAAAGGGTAATCAGGTTTGGGAAAAGGTTTATTCCCTGCCTATAAAACAGGTCCGGCTGGATGAGGAAAAGTGCTATTTGCATTTAGGAAGTCCCTGGGGATTAGCCGAAGAAACAAAGACCGGGGAAAATTTTCCTCAAGAAAAGGTGGTGGCTCTTTCTTTAAATGATGGAAAATATCTTTGGGAGTATGATTTAAAAGGAGAAGCAATTCTTCTCCTACTGCCGGAGGGAAAGAAGAAGGAATTAGCTCTTTTTACTGCAGATTTAAAGGACAGTGAATTAAAGGGTAAGTTTTATCTTTTAAATGGGGAAGGGAAATTAATAGTTGAGCGGGAATATGGGGCAGGCCCAATTTATGCGGCTAGGAAGTGTCAAATTAATGATGGCTGGATTGGAATTGGGGAAAAGGAAATTTACTATTTAACCTTTGACGGGGTTAGGTTTTGGACTAAAAAACTTTCTACCCAGCCTCTGGCCATCTGCCAGTTTGCTTCTGGTGGGATAGGAGTAGTTCAAAAAGGACGGTTAACTTGTTTTGATGAACAAGGCCAGCTTAAATGGGAAAAAAAACTAAAGGACTTAGAAGGTCTAATTTTGGTGGACCAAAGGGGTGATAAAATTGCCATTGGAGGAAAGAAGCGGGTTTATCTCTTGAATCAGAGAGGAAAACTAGAAAAAGCTCTAGGTTTAAAAAATCAAATCCAAGATTTATCTTTTGATTCCATGGGTCAGCTGTTAATCTTAGACGAAGTAAGACAGGTAGAAATTAGCAGGAAAAATTGAGAGAAAGAGAAATCTTAGCATTTCTCATATAAAATAGGAGGATGAGGGCAAATTTTGAAACCGAGGAAGGGAAATGGGGGTTGGAAAAGAAGGAATAATAGATGCAAATGTAAAACTATATCTCACAGGATTTATCCAAAAGTAATGATAGAAAATGCGGTTTAGCTGGAGAAGGAAAAATAGGAGGTAGTTAAAATATGCTTAAGGTTGAAAATCTTAATGTTTTTTATGGCGCTATCCATGCTTTAAAGAATGTGTCTTTTGAAGTTAACCAGGGAGAAATTGTTACTTTGATCGGGGCAAATGGAGCAGGAAAAAGTACTACTTTGAAAACAATTTCCGGTTTGCTAACCCCCAAATCAGGGACCATCCGCTTTTTAGATCAGGATTTGGTTGGAATTCCGGCTCATAAAATCGTCGAGCTGGGGATTGGCCATGTGCCGGAGGGAAGAAGGGTTTTTGCCAATATGACCGTCATGGAAAACCTAGAATTAGGTGCTTATATCCGCAAAGACAAAGAAGGAATAGAAAAGACCTTGGATCGGGTTTTTGAACACTTCCCCAGGTTGGCGGAAAGAAAAAATCAGCTGGCGGGTACTTTGTCCGGTGGCGAACAGCAGATGTTGGCAATTGGCAGGGCCCTAATGTCGCAACCAAAATTGTTGCTGATGGATGAGCCGTCCATGGGTTTAGCTCCTCTTTTAGTGAAAGAAATTTTCCAAATTGTAAAGGAAATTAATGAACAGGGGACTACTATATTATTAGTGGAACAAAATGCCCATATGGCCTTGTCTATTGCCCATAAGGCTTATGTCCTGGAAACGGGTAAAGTTGTTCTCCAGGGCGATGCCAAAGAATTAGCCCAAAATGAGGAGGTTAAAAAGGCATATTTAGGGGAATAAAATAAAAAAAGGGGGTTTTAGCATGATTGTAAAAATGCGGATGACACCCAACCCAATAACAGTAGATAAGGATGTAAATATTTTAGATGCTCTAAAACTAATGCAGGATAACCAAATCAGACGTCTTCCTGTAATGGATAATGGAAGGCTGGTTGGAATTGTTACTGATCGGGATCTGAGGGAAGTTTCACCCTCACCTGCTTCTACTTTGAGTATCTTTGAGTTGAATTATCTGCTTTCTAAAACTAAAATTAAAGATATTATGACTAAAAATGTCATAACTATTTCCCCTGATGCCTTAATTGAAGAAGCTGCTTCTTTAATGAGGGAACATACCATTGGTGGCTTGCCTGTTGTGGATGATAATGGTAAGCTGGTAGGAATAATTACGGAAACCAATATTTTTGATGTGTTTATGGAAATTATGGGAATTAACACTCCCAGTACCAGATTAACCATCTATGTAGAAAATAAGATCGGTTCTTTAGCTGGAATTACTCAGATTATTAAAGAGCAGAACCTGGATATTATCAGTTTAATTACCTATACAGCTACAGGAAATCAAGAAAGAGGCAACGTGGTAATCAGAGTGGGAACAACAGAACCGGAAAATCTAATTGCTGCCATGGAAGAGGCAGGATATAAAATAGTTAACTGGGTAGTAACTAAATAAAATAATTTGGCCAAATTATTTTAGTATATTTAAGGAGGGATAGCCTAGGCTATCCCTCCTTAAATATACTTGGCCTTAGAATTTTTTTACCTAAAAAGGAAGGGATAAGATCTATTTTAAAAGATTCTGAAGGGAAAAATAAAAACAAGAGGCATTTGTAAATTAAAGATATTTAAGGTGGTTTTGAATGAAAATAGGAATGAGAACGGTTAAGACAGGAATTGCAATTTCGATTTGTATATTTATTTCCAGGTTATTAAATTTCCAGTCTCCCTTTTATAGTGCAATTGCGGCAATTATTACCATGGAGAATACCTTTTCCAACTCCTGGCAGGCCGGCAAAAACAGGATGTTAGGAACTGTCCTGGGGGCGGTTATTGGTTTGGTTTTTGCTTTGATCCAACCGGGAAGTATCCTACTTTCAGGCTTAGGAACTATCACTGTCATCTTTTTATCTAATTTACTGGGTTGGGAAAAAGCTACTTCCATTGCCTGCGTGGTGTTTTTAGCTATAATGACCAATCTAGGCGGAAAAAGTCCCTTTTTATATAGTCTAAATAGAATTAGGGATACCTTTATTGGTATTATTATTGCTATTATTGTAAATTATTTAATATTTCCTCCTGATTATCAGCAGAAATTTTATACTGACCTTCAATCTTTTTTAGAGAGGTTGGAACAATTAAGGGCTACTAATCTTAACCTTTTAGATAAAACAGAGTTTTCTGCTTTAAAGCAGGATCTGGAAGAATTAAAAAAACAGTTTATGATTCTTAAATCTGAATTTGGTTTCAGAAAATCAAAGCCGGAAGAATTAGATCAGTTCCAAGATATCCTAGATTTGTCTAAACAGATTTTAAATAAAATGGAATTGATTTATCTTTTAAAAGAAAGCAGCCTTTGTAATTAATTTTGAACCTCTCCTGTCAAGTAAACAGCTGAAAAAAGAAAAACTGTAAAACCTGGACTCCTAATAACAGGGGCCAGGTTTTATGCTGTGTTTTCGAGGAATTGACGGTATGTCATTGGAGACATTTTGTCCAGCTTTTTTGTCTGTGTTCATAATTGTAAAAATGTATGTGTTTTTCAATGGCTACTGCCAAACTGCCGTAACCATCAAATTTATTAGGGTAATACATTTCACATTTAATAATGCCCCCAAAAACCCTTCACTGGCCTGTTATCTATGCAGCGACCGACTCCCGACATGCTTTTTATTATTCCTGTTTAATCCAGTTTAGCCTTAAATTGCTTACTTATATATTGAAAGCCTCTGTCAGTATGAAACAGTGGACGGGCATCTAGGTATTTGGAAATAGCCAGATCAAAGGTGTTAAATGTGTGCTGATTATTGTTGCTAGACACAGAGCAAAAAACTACACTTTTATCCTTGAGATCGAGGATTGCGTTCAAATACAGCTTTTTATTATTTTCATACTTAAATTCAACTATTTCTCATTATGTTTTTCAGCTGTGAAATCACGATTTAATCTGTTATCTACAACAATCTCCGGTGTAGAACGCTGGTACTGTGGACGTTTTCCGCGAATGACAGCACCTATTATTTTTATCCTAGCTTTTTTGTAAATTTAGTACCTTTTTTTATTCCGCAGTTCCCTCCTCTTCTAATTATTAATTTTTCATAACAGGTGAAAAAATAATTGAAAAATTTTATCCTGATGTATTGACGACAGTGTATATACTGTATATACTGTATATACTGTATATATTATATATATACAGTATGCTCAACTTGAAGGAGTTGAAAAAATTTATGAATATTATTATTTCCAATTCTATTCAGGAACCTATTTATGAACAGATTGTCAGACAAATAAAGGAGGCAATTATGAAGGGGGAACTGGGTGAAGGAGAAGCGCTTCCTTCTATCCGCAGTTTGGCTAAAGAACTGCAAATAAGCGTGATTACAACAAAAAGAGCTTATGATGAGTTAGAAAAGGATGGTTTTATAACTACAATACCAGGTAAGGGCAGTTATGTTGCTGCCCAAAACAAAGAATTGTTGCGAGAAACCAGGCTTAAAATTGTGGAGGAAAAACTTGCTGAAGCAATTGTAGCAGCTAAGGCTATCAATTTAACTTTTGAAGAACTTCAGGAGATGCTGAAAATTTTTTATGAGGGGGTTTAAATATGGCTCCAATTTTAGAAGTAAAAAATTTAAATAAGAGTTTTGGGGACTTTTTTCTTAATGAGGTTAGTTTTACCTTGGACAGAGGTTATATAATGGGTTTTATTGGACCTAATGGAGCTGGAAAGAGCACGACGATTAAACTAATTATGAATTTGCTGAAAAAAGACAGCGGGGAAATTAGAATTTTTGGTATGGACCATCTAAAAAAGGAAAGGGAAATTAAAGAGCGGATTGGATTTGTTTACGATGAAAATTGTTTTTATGAAGAATTGACAGTCAGTGAGATGAAAAGGGTAGTATCAGCTTTTTATAAAAACTGGGATGATTCTCAGTTTTGCAAATATTTAAAGGAATTTAATCTGCCGGCAAAAAAGAAAATCAAGCAGCTTTCTAAAGGGATGAAAATGAAGTTTGCTCTAGCAATTGCTCTTTCCCATCAGGCGGAGCTTTTAATTATGGATGAGCCTACCTCCGGACTTGACCCGGTTGTCCGGAATGAACTTTTGGATATTCTGGCCTGGATAATCCAGGATGAAAACAAAGGAATTCTATTTTCGACTCATATAACCTCAGATTTAGAGAAAATTGCCGACTATATTACGCTGATTGATAAAGGAAGGATTATCCTGAGCCGCACTAAGGATGAGCTTTTAGATAATTATGGAATAGTTAAAGGGGGAAGAGATGTTTTAACTTCAGGCCTGGAAAAGAATGTGATTGGGATTAGGGAGAGCAAATTCGGATTTGAAGCCCTGGTAGATGACCGAAGGAAGGCTGATAAGATTTTTAAAGGACAGATTTTAATAGAAAAGCCTTCTTTAGAAGAGATCATGCTATATTATACAAGGGGGAAATAACAAATGTTTAATTTAATTTTAAAGGATATTTTTCTCTTAAAGAAGACCATTTTAGCATCTGCAGCCTATATAGTTTTTTTCCTTTTTGTCTTCCGACAAAGTGGAATTACTGTTTTTCCTGCTGTAATGGTGGCAATTTCCTATATGCTTATTCTCTCCGGCTGCGCTTATGAAAATAAGAATAATTCTGATTTAATGCTGAACAGCCTGCCTATTCCCAGAAGCAGAATCGTAGCGGCTAAATATCTTTCTATTTTTGTTTTTCTGGGTTGGGGGATGATAATCTACCTGATAGTTGTAAAGCTTTTTTCCATGATTAAATTGCCGATTGAAATATCTCCTCTATCTTTAGAAGATCTGATCGGAGCAATTTTTGCAGTCAGCTTTTTGAATAGTATCTACCTGCCTATATTCTTTAAATTTGGTTATATAAAATCAAGAATTATAAATGTATTTATTTTTCTCCTGATTTTCTTTGGCTTCTCAAATGGGGTAAAGTTTTTTATAGATAACCAAAATAATCTTTCGCTTTTCAGTAAACAGGCAACAAATTTTCAATTAGCTTTAGGGATAATAATCGCTGCTCTGGTTTTTTTCCTTATTTCTTACTTTATTTCCCTTAAATTTTATAAAAACAGAGAATTTTAAGGAATCAGGTGTCCTTTTAAAGGGCACCTGAAATATTTTAAAGAACTTTAAAATATTTGCAGTGGTTTTTCTCTGTCCTACGTTTTTATTAAGGGAAGGAGGGGAGTTATGATTTGTGATGAGCAACTGGTCCAGCAGTTTTTGGCCGGCAATCGGGATAGTTTCCGCCAAATCGTTGAAAAATATCAGGCCTATGTCTTTGCTATTATTTTTAAGTTTGTAAGCGAACAGGATGAGGCAGAAAATATTGCTCAGGAAGTTTTTTTACAAGTCTATCGCTCCCTTCCAAGCTATCGGTTGGAAAATTTTAAGTCTTGGATCGGGAAGATCACTGTAGCCAAGGCCCTGGATTGGCGGAGAAAAAAAAGGAAGTACTTGCGGGAAGAACTTTTTACTCCTAGGACGGAATTAAAAATCATTAATAAACAAGAGGGAAATAATCCTGAAGATATTTTTCTCAAGGAAGAAAATAGGCAAAAGGTATGGGAGATCTGCAAAACTCTACCCCAGATTTATAGTAGGGCGATAATTAAATATTATTTTGAAGGCAAGACTTATCAGCAAATTGCTTCCGAGGAGGAGGTTAGTTTAAAAACAGTGGAATCCAGGTTATACCGGGCTAGGATTTTATTCAAAAAAAGGTGGAAGGGGGAGAAATGATGAAGCATTATCAAGAAAAGGACTGGCGGGCATACAGATTAGGGTTGCTGCCGGAGGAAGAAGAGCTTTTGCTGGAGGAGCACCTAGAAAGATGCGACCAATGTCTGGAAAACTTCCTTGCCTTAATTACAGAAAAAGAAATTAGCCAGGCCAAGCGTAGAATTTCTCCCAACTTTACAGATTCGGTTCTTAATCTGCTGCGGGAAGAAGAAAATTCAAAATTCAAAGGTAAAAACAGCAGCAGTTATCAGCGAAAAAATATTTTTATTTATTATCTAGCTGTTTCGGCCATTACCATTATCCTGATGGGAAGCGGTTTCTTTCAAGCTTTGGTTGATAAACTGCCTTCAGTGGAAACAGATTTTTCAAGACAGGAGGAAAGGTATGTCGATAGTTTTGAGTGGACTAGAAAGGTGACGGATAAGGCCGCTAATTGGCTTTATAATTTTGAAACCAAAAGTTAAGGAGGGGGAGGAAAAATGAAGGAAAAAAGTAAATTCGTCGTGTTTATCTTGTCCTTTATTCCGGGATTAAGCCATTTTTACCTGGGACTTAAGGAGAGAGCGCTGATTTTCTTTGTTCTGTTTTTCGGAGTAATTTTTGGCACTATGGCTTTGGTTGCTATTACTAATATAAGCGAATTATTTCTTATTATGTGTTTTTGTCTTTTAATTATTTGGTTGGTGGGATTGATTGACAGCATTTCTTTTGTGGATAAATTGAGAAGTATGAACTTGAGAATGGCAATAAATGATGATGAGTTATGGGAAGTGAATGGTAATATGAAAAAAAACAATCGTAAACTAATTACTGCTGCTCTTTCTGCTGTGCCTGGTGCCGGCCATATGTATTTGGGACTGCAGAAAGAGGGTCTCCAGTTGATGACCAGTTTCTTTTTTTCCTTGTTTTTTATTGGTTGGCTGCGGATGAGTTTGTTTCTCTTTATATTGCCGGTTATCTGGTTCTATAGTTTTTTTGATGCCCTGCACCGGGTGGAAGAAGACAATATTATAGTTCAAGAAAAAGATAATTCACTTTTTTCCTGGTTAAATTATAAGCCCAAATGGGTGGGCTGGGGATTGATTCTCCTAGGCTGTTTTGTGATCTTTGATCGAATTGTTTCTCCGCTTATAAACTGGCAAGTGCGTAATTATATGCAGACCGGAATAGTTTCTCTTATTTTAATTGGGGCTGGGATCCGGCTGCTTAGAGGGGAAAAGATTAAGCCGGAGGAGGAGGTCGAAAAAAAATGCGAAGATTCAGAGTAGGCACTTTATCTATGGGAGTTGTTTTAGTTGCTACAGGTGTAATGCTGCTTTTTGCCCAGCTGAATAATAAAGCTGTTCTGGATTTTGCTATTAAATGGTGGCCTTTAATTTTCATCCTTCTAGGCGGAGAAGTGCTGTGGCACACCTATTCGGCCAAGGAGGAAAACCCCAAGGTGAAATATGATCTTTTTAGCATAATTATAATTTTTCTAGTAGTAATATCCGGTTTGGGGGTGCAGGCTCTAACAGAAATTGGAATTATCCCCCGTTTGAGTAAAGTTGCTTTTGCCCAGGAATATTTGCTCAAAAAACCTTACCAGGAGATTAGCCTGGAGGGCATTAAAAGAATAGTTCTAAATTCACCCAGATGCGAATTAGTCGTTCATGCCGGGGAAGGAAATTCCGTCCTTGCTACTGCCACAGCCATTGTTAAGGCTGATTGTCAAGAGACCGCCGAAAAGTTAATTGAGGCAGATGGTTTAGTTTCCCGCCGGGCAGGAGATACTCTCTTCCTTTATTTCAGTCAACCCTTATCCCCAGGGGAGTTAAGTTATTATGCCAGGATAACAGAGTATAACCTGGTTATTCCGGGGGATAGAAAAGTGGAAATTAACAGTGATTTTCCAGTAAGAATATTTGCTGATAAATTGAAGGGTAATTGGTTAATTGATGGAAAGGAAACAGAGGTAAGAGTGCCGGAAGATGCTGATTTAAAAATTGAGGCCCTGGTTTGGGATAGATCGGATCTGGGAGGCACTGTTGATTGGAAGATTACTGAACCTTTGGCGGAGAACGATGAAGCCGGGCAAAGTCGGGAATCTAAACAGGTAAAAGGGGAAGCGGTTTTAGGAAATGGGAAATACAAAATAAATGTTTTCAGTAGAAGTAGATTGGTTGTTAATAAAATTAACTAAACAGAGTTTTTCTTCCAGCTGTGGATAAGTTGTTGGTAAATTGGGGATAAAAACAAAAAAAATGTGTATAACTTTGGGGATAATGTGGAAAAATACTAAGTATTCTGTGGATAAATTGTGGATAGAGTGGAAAACTTCTTTAAACAGGCGAAATGTTTAAAGGGATTCTAGAAAAAAAGAATTGGTTTTTGCCAATTCTTTTTTCTAATATTTAAAACAAAGAGCTCTTAATAGAAATTAAATCTTTAACGGCAGAATCTTTAGAGCAAGAGGAACAGATGGTTCCAGGCCGGGAATTAGAAATTGAGTTTGTAGAATTACTGCAGTTGGTGCATATTTTTTGTTGACAGATACTGCAGAAAGCAGTTGCAGGTCTTAAATTACAGAGATTGCAAAATTCACTCATTTTTCAGCCTCCTTAAACAGATTAGGAAAGGTTGTTAAAATTAGTTTGTCCTTATAACTTTCTTGACATGTACAAAGATGTCTGTTTATCTTTTTTTGTTGTTAACTTTTTAGAAGTTAATTTTTTGTTTTAAAGGAAGGCTTGACTTAATAGCGAATAATTAGGAAGATTATTTCTAGAAAGTGAGGGAGTTGTCATTTGCTTTACCGGTTTTTACATTTTTTGGCCAGAATAATAATGGTTGTTTTTTTTCGTTGGGAAGTAAAGGGATTAAATAACGTGCCTAAAAGCGGTCCACTTATTATAGTTTCCAACCACGTTAGTTATGCGGATCCTGTGGTAGTGGGGGCTGCTTTAAACAGACCGGTACATTTCATGGCTAAGGAAGAATTATTTCACAAACCATTTTTAGGCTGGTTAATTAGAAAAATTAATGCTTTCCCGGTGAAGAGGGGGGTGGCAGACAGAGGAGCAATTAGGCAGGGGATAGATTTGTTGAACCAGGGAAAGGTACTGGGTATTTTCCCTGAAGGAGGAAGAAGAGAAAAAGTGGAAGATGCAAAACAGGGAGCAGCTTTTTTAGCTTATAAGACCGGTGCCCCGATCCTTCCTATTGCTCTTACGGGAACCGATAAGGTTCTGCCTAAGGGAGCGGTTCTGCCCCGGCTGGCAAGGATTAGGGTAAATATTGGTCGGCCACTTGCTTT
Organism: Clostridia bacterium; assembly: GCA_012840065.1. GTDB lineage: Bacteria > Bacillota > DUMD01 > DUMD01 > DUMD01 > DUMD01. The sequence goes on along the minus strand of DUMD01000090.1, from coordinate 7,828 downwards.
GCCAAACCAGGAAGGATTAGATAGAAAACAGTTGATCAGCCAATTTAGTGAAAGGATTATGGAAGAGATTATCAAATTGGCTTTAGAGGGGAAACAGTCCTGATCGGTTTGCAGAAAAGATAGGGGCATTGGAGGAATTGTTATGGGTGCTGGATGGTTTAAGGTCTTTTGGCAAAACCTAAATTTTTTTGGTCATGATTCTTTTACTTTTATTAATTTGCTGGGAGCAATTATTAAAATTATAATTATTTTTATCTTTGTGAGGGTATTTATTTATATTTTTAATAAATTTATTACCCGTGTTTTTGACACTAAGACTAATTTAAAACTAAAAATTAAAGAACGGCAAGCTAATACCTTAAAAACTTTATTGCACAGTCTTGTCCGTTATGTATTTTATTTCATCGGTATAATTATGGTTCTTCAGGTTTTTGGTGTAAAAACGGATTCCTTACTGGCAGGAGCTGGAATTTTAGGTTTGGCTTTTAGTTTTGGGGCTCAAAATCTGGTTCAGGATGTTATTACCGGTTTTTTTCTAATTTTTGAAGACCAGTTTTCTGTCGGAGAATATGTTAAGATAGCCGATGTTAGTGGAATAGTTGAAGAAACAGGGTTAAGGGTTACAAAAATCAGGGATTTTGGTGGAGAACTGCATATAATTCCAAATGGTCTGATTAAACAAGTTACCAATTATAGCCGGGGGAGTCTAAGGGCTTTGGTAGAGGTTGGCATAGCTTATGAGGAAGACATCGAAAAAGCAATTAAAGTCATGGAAGAGGTCAGTCGGGAACTGGCGGCAGAAAGAAGAGAAATTGTGGAACCACCAATTGTTCATGGTGTAACCGGTTTTGGGGAATCGGAGATTGTAATCAGGGTAACAGCAAGAACGGAACCAATGGCAAAATGGGCAATCGAAAATGAATTGAGAAAACGGATAAAAGAGGCTTTTGACCGGGAAAAGATAAAAATTCCTTACCCCCGCAGAGTTATGATAAATCCTTTTCCTAAAAAGAAAGGAGAAGAAAGGGAACAAGAACAAACACTTTGATTCTAAAATTATTGCGGAGTGGAGGTGTGGTAAGTGACTAAATATAATATCGGAGATATTGTGCAAATGCGGAAACAGCATCCCTGTGGAAGTTATGAATGGGAAATTTACAGAACAGGGATGGATTTTGGCATAAAATGCAAGGGATGTGGTAGAAGAGTAATGATTCCCCGGCCAAAATTTGAAAAACGGGTCAAAAAAATTATTTTCAGCGCTAATCCTGAAAACACAAATTCTTAATCTTGCAATAATTTTTGGCTGGTGATATAATAGTAAATTGTTAACAGCCCAATTTATGCTGGGTTTATCCCTGCTCCATGTTTGAAATGGGGCCATAGTCCGTAGGGAGGAGGTGTTCAAAGGTGGCAGCTTACGAAGTTATGTACATTGTTAATCCCAACCTGGAAGAAGAAAATGTTAACGCTGTAGTGGAAAGGTTTAATAATTTGATTGCTGACCAAGGCGGTAAGGTAGAAGAGGTAGACCTTTGGGGAAAACGGCGTTTAGCTTATGAAATTAATAAATTTAAGGAAGGTTACTATGTTGTAGTTAATTTCCAGGGGGATGCTAAAGTTGTCAATGAATTGCAGAGGGTAATGAAAATCAGCGATGATGTTATCCGTTTTCTGCTTCTATCCAAAGAGGATAAATAATATGTTTGGCAGTCGGGAAAAACTTTGAGGTGGTGTTTTATTTTGTTAAACAGAATTATCCTTATTGGCCGCCTAACCCGGGACCCTGAGCTTAGATACACACCCAGTGGAGTAGCTGTTGCCAGCTTTACACTGGCTGTGGAACGTCCTTTTGTTAGCCAGTCCGGTGAACGGGAAGTAGATTTTATTGATATTGTTGTCTGGAGGAAACTGGCGGAAACAGTTGCTAATCACCTGAATAAAGGTCGTTTGGTTGCAGTAGACGGTAGATTGCAGGTCCGTTCTTATGAAACACAGGAAGGGCAAAAACGGCGGGTAGCCGAAGTTGTGGCGGATAATGTGCGGTTTTTAGATTGGCCTAAAGAAAACCAAACCTCAGGCAACTTTTCTAGTGCTATGGGTTTTGATGGGTTTGGCAGCGAGGTTAGTTTTTCCGACGACGATATTCCCTTTTAAGATAAATTTAGTTTGTTGAACTAGGATTTTAATGATAAAGGAGGTCGCAGCGGTGAAAAGAAAAGGCCGGAGACCCCGTAAACGGGTATGCAGCTTTTGTGTAGATAAAGTTGAAGCTATTGATTATAAAGATATTGGTAGACTCCGCAAATATATCACCGAGAGAGGAAAAATAATTCCTCGTCGGATTTCCGGTAATTGTGCAAAACATCAGCGCCAGCTGACAGTAGCTATTAAAAGGGCAAGAAATATTGCATTATTACCATTTACTGCAGAGTAAGTAAAACTTTTACGGGAGGTGCCGCCAGGGTACCTCCCACTTGCTTATTATTGACTAATTAACTATAAGATTTGACTTACTTTTATCTAGAGGAAAAGGATTATTATTAACGAAATAGAAAGGTAGACCAACCAGCAAAGGAGGCTATTAAGTGAACAGATCAGAAGGGGAACTTAATATTGCCAAAAATATCAGAATTTTAGAATGGGTTAAAGCTGAAGTAATAGGAGGGGTTGGCGATCTATTTCGGGTTATGGATAGAGGAAAAGAGGAGCAGGTTCTAGATTGTCTGGCCCGTTTACTGATTACCTTATGTGTTTTGGGAAAAAGATTAGGTTTTGATTATGAACGAATTTACCACCAGGTGCGGGAAAACTTGCTTAAAAATATTGAAAACGACCATCAACTGGAAACCTGGTACGGTGATCTATCATCCTTACTTGAGCAGTTAGAAGAAAGGAAAAAGAGGTGAGTCGATGCCCAATTGGCAAACAAAATCTTTAGTTGAAGGGGCATTTTTAGCTGCTATTACAGTTATTTTAAGCATTATCAGTATTTATGTTCCTTTTCTAAATGTTTTTGCTACTTTAATTTGTCCTGTTCCCATAGTTGTTTTGGCGGTGCGCCATGGTTGGAAATTAAGTGCGGCGGCAGCGGTTGTTGCTTCTTTAGTGGTAACGATAATTTCAGGGCCGGTAAATGGGATTGTTACTTTGTTTACGGTTGGTTTAGTAGGTTCTGCCCTGGGAACTGGTTTTAGAAAGGGCTATTCCCCGGCTCGGATTTTATTGATTGGGGCAATTGCGGGTTTAATTGCTCAGTTTGTTTTAGTAGGAATTTATGCCATTGCTTTTCGGGCTAATATCATCTATGATACATTACGTTTAATGGCTGAATCTTCTCAGCAATCCGGAGAAATTATCCAGCAGTTAGGCGGTTTTTTAGGTAAATTTTCTAACCCCCAAAGCCTGGAACAACTTGAGCAGCAAGTAGCCCGACAACAGCAGCAAATGGCTTATGCTTTGGAAATAATGTGGAGGATAATTCCGGTAGCTTTTTTTATTCTTCCTTCCATCTTCGGTTCTTTTTTAAACTTTACTATTTCCAGGCTGGTCCTCAACAAGCTGGGCTATAAATTCGAAGGACTACCTCCTTTCAAAAACTGGACAATGCCCCCTTGGACTGTTTGGGGATTTTTAGCCGGAATTATGCTGATGTGGTGGGGAGAAAAATTAGCTTATCCCTGGATTACAACCATTGGTCTTAATCTGAACATGTTATTTACTTTGGCTTATGCAGTACAGGGAGCAGCTGTGATCTGGTTTGCTTTGGAACATTATAAAGTTAACCGGGTTATCCGCTTGCTGGTAGTAGTCTATATGTTTGTTTTAATGCAGTTTTTAACCTATATCGGATTATTTGATGGAATTTTTGATTTTCGCAGACGAATGCTTGCCAGAAAAAATAAGGCGTAAAATAAAGGAGGCTGATCCTGATGAAACTTATTTTGCAGGCAGATGTAAAGGGACTTGGCAAAAAGGGGCAAGTTGTGGAAGTAGCGGATGGATATGCCCGTAATTTTTTAATCCCTCGAAAACTGGCAATCCCCGGAACAGAGGGAAATCTTAAGGATGAAGAACAAAGACAGTTGGCTAAAGCAAGAAAAAAGGAAAAAGAAATAGAAGAAGCCCGAAAACTGGCCGCAGATTTACAGGGAACAATCCTTACCATAAAAGCGAAATCCGGTGAGGGCGGTAGACTTTTTGGCTCTATTACCAGCAAAGACATTGCTGAAGGATTAAAACGGGAGAAGAAGGTAGAAGTTGACAAGAGGAAAATCGAGCTTAAAGAGCCAATAAAAGAACTGGGAACAACAAAGGTGCGTATTAAACTTCACAATGATATTTATACAGAGATTGATGTATGTGTTACTGAAGGGTAACCGAAAAGGAGGACTCGGTATGAAGGGCATTTTTGGCAAGCTTAGAGGTAATAGCAAAGAGGTGATTGATAATGAAACAATGGAGGAAGAAAATTTAAAAAGACAAGTCTCTGCATTGCTTAGCTTGCTGTCTGATCTATATGGGGCAGAAAGGGTGGTTTTAAAGGCCGGCAAATTGGAAGCTTTGGCCCTCCTTCGTTCGGAAGTAGTAGAAGAAAGGGTATTGGCACTTCAGCGCTTAGTTTTTGAGGATCCTACTATAGACGAGCTTCCGTCTAGGGAAGAGATTCCTGCTATTTTGGAGGAAATTGAAGAAGAAATTGCCGATTTGCTTGCCCGGAGAGCTATCGAGGAAAAAATAGAAAAGAAAGTAACAGAAAGAATGCAGAAGAAACACGAGGAATATATCAGGGAAATCCGGATGCAAATTATAAAGGAAGACGGAGGCCCTGAAAACGCTCAAACTTTGAAAAAATATGCCCAGCTGGAAATGTTGGAAAGTAAGAAATTATCTCGGTCTGCTATGGAGGTTGTTAGACCTAAAAATTTATCGGAGGTAGTTGGTCAGGAAGCTGCAATTAAAGCCCTCTTGTCTAAAATTGCTACTCCCTATCCCCAGCATGTGATTTTATATGGTCCGCCGGGGGTAGGTAAGACTACAGCAGCTCGTCTTGCACTGGAAGAAGTAAAAAAACTTAGTTACACTCCTTTTGCGGAAGATGCTCCCTTTGTGGAGGTGGATGGGACGACCCTGCGTTGGGATCCCCGGGAAATTACCAATCCTCTCTTGGGATCTGTCCATGATCCGATTTACCAAGGAGCAAGAAGGGATTTGGCTGACGGGGGAATACCTGAACCGAAGCCTGGTTTGGTGACGGAAGCCCACGGGGGAATTCTATTTATTGATGAAATAGGAGAAATGGATCCCCTTTTGCAAACAAAGTTGCTGAAAGTTTTGGAAGATAAAAGGGTGACCTTTGATTCATCTTATTATGATGCCTCCAATCCACAAATTCCCCAATATATTAAAAAATTATTTGAGGATGGGGCACCGGCAGATTTCATTTTAATCGGAGCTACTACCAGGGATCCTTCGGAAATAAATCCGGCTATTCGTTCCCGCTGTGCAGAGGTGTTTTTTGAACCCCTTACTCAAAATGATATTAGGAAAATTGTGCTGCAAGCAGCAGAACGATTGGAAGTTAAATTGGAAGATGGAGTAGCTGAAATAATCAGCGATTATACGATAGAAGGAAGAAAGGCTATCAATCTTCTGGCGGATGCTTTCGGTAATGCCCTCTATAAAAGAAGGGGTGATTACGAAGTTAGGAAACTGGTTATTACTAAAGAAGACATCTATGATGTTATTCAGACTTCCCGCTTAAGTCCTTATGTTTTTTCTAAAGCAGTAGACGGGGAAGAGATTGGCAAGATCTTTGGTCTTGGAGTTGCCGGTTTTCTAGGCTCGGTTTTAGAAATAGAAGCTGTTGCCTTTCCTACCAGAGATAAGGGAAAGGGGAGCATCCGGTTTAATGAGACCGCAGGCAGCATGGCCAGAGATTCGGTTTTTAATGCCACGGCTGTTGTTAGGAGAGTAACAGGGGAAGATTTAGGGAATTATGATGTCCATGTTAATATTGTGGGAGGAGGGCGGATAGACGGGCCCTCAGCCGGTTTAGCCATTACAGCTGCTATTATTAGCACTATTCAAAAAAAACCAATCCGTCAGGATCTTGCTGTAACCGGCGAAATATCCATTCAGGGTAAAGTAAAACCTGTGGGAGGTATCCCTGAAAAAATTTACGGTGCTAAGCAGGCAGGTATGAAAAAGGTAATTATCCCTTACGATAATCAAAAGGATGTACCCTATGGCTTGAAAGGTATCGAAGTTGTAGCAGTTAAAACAATTCAAGAAGCTTTGACCCATATTATCACGGAAGAAGTTAAGCAGAATATTAAAGTAGGGTAAAAAATAAGAGGGGGAACTAAAATGGACACCATGATCGATAAAATTCCACCCCAAAATATTGAAGCTGAGCAGTCCGTTCTTGGCGCTATGCTGTTGGAGAAAGATGCAATTGTCCGGGTGATGGAAATTCTTCGCCCGGATGATTTTTACCATGAAGCTCACAAAATTATTTTTCAATCCATAACCGATCTATTTAATCAAGCAGAGCCGGTGGATTTGGTTACTTTAACTGAAGAGCTGCGCCGGAAAGGGAAACTAGAGCTGGTTGGGGGGGTAACTTACATAACGGCTTTGGCTAACAGTGTTCCAACCGCTGCCAATGTGGATTATTATGCTAAGATTGTAGAAGAAAAATCTGTGCTGAGAAAATTAATTAGAGCAGCTACAGACATTGTAAGCAATTGTTATAATTCAACAGAGGATGTAGAAACAATTATAGACCAGGCTGAACAGCAGATTTTTAAAATTTCCCAACGCCGCTCTTCAGAAGGTTTTGCTCCCATAAAAAGCGTACTTACCCAAACCTTTGAAAAAATTGAATATCTCTATAGCCATAAGGGAGGGGTAACCGGGATTGCTTCCGGTTTTAGTGATTTGGATAAAATAACTTCCGGCTTCCAGCCATCGGACCTGATCATCGTGGCAGCCCGGCCTTCTATGGGGAAAACTGCCTTTTGCTTGGACATTGCTCGGAATGCGGCAATTAATCAAGGAGAAACAGTGGCAATTTTTAGCTTGGAAATGTCTAAGGATCAACTGGCGCAAAGAATGCTCTGTGCTGAGGCTCGGGTGGAAGGGCAGAGATTACGGACAGGTTTTTTAACGGAAAACGATTGGCCCCGGCTTACTTACGCTTTAGGCCGACTAAGCGAAGCTCCGATTTTTATTGACGATACCCCGGGAATTTCGATTATGGAAATGAGAACCAAGGCCAGGAGGATTAAAGCCGAACATGGACTGGGCTTACTTATCATTGATTATCTGCAGCTGATGCAATCCAGCAGTCGGATTGAAAATCGGCAGCAAGAAATATCAGAAATATCCCGTTCCTTAAAGGGCTTGGCCAGAGAGCTTCAGGTTCCCATCATTGCCTTATCCCAATTATCCAGGGCGGTGGAGTCCCGGCAGGATAAGAAGCCTATGCTTTCAGATCTGCGGGAGAGCGGGGCTATAGAACAGGATGCGGATGTGGTTATTTTTATTTACCGGGATGAATATTATAATTCCATTAAAGAGGAGGATATTATTTCCGGTAAAAAAGAGGACAATCGGGGCAAGGCGGAAATCATTATTGCCAAACAGCGTAACGGCCCGGTGGGGTCAATTGAATTAGGTTTCCAAAAGGATTTTGCCCGTTTTGTGTCCTTGGAAAAAGAAAGAAAAGAAGCTTAAGGGTTCTATAAAAAATTCACTTTAATAGGAAGTTCAGCTAAATTGTTTTTTGCCAAATTTCCTCTAAATTACATAGTTGGAATTGAAT
>DUMD01000089.1 GCA_012840065.1 Clostridia bacterium | reverse complement strand
TGGATTTTTTCCCGGAGGATTTTTTGATAATCATTGATGAGTCCCACATGACGATTCCCCAAATAGGAGGAATGTATGCGGGAGATAGGTCCAGGAAGGAAACTTTGGTGGAACATGGTTTTCGCCTGCCTTCAGCTTTAGATAACCGGCCCTTGAAGTTTGAGGAATTTGAACGGCGGATTAACCAGGTTATTTTTGTATCCGCTACTCCCGGCCCTTATGAACTTGAGCATAGTGTTCAAATTGTGGAGCAGATTATCCGGCCCACCGGCTTATTGGATCCGGAGATTGAAGTCCGGCCAGTAAAAGGGCAGATTGATGATTTATTGGAGGAAATCAGGATCAGGACAGAAAAAAATCAGCGGGTTTTGGTGACTACCCTGACTAAACGGATGGCAGAGGACTTAACTGCTTATTTACGGGAAGCGGGAGTAAGAGTGAGATACCTACATTCAGAGATAAAAACTTTAGAGCGGGTAGAGATTTTACGGGATTTAAGATTAGGTGAATTTGATGTTTTAGTTGGAATTAATTTGCTCCGGGAAGGTTTAGATCTTCCGGAGGTTAGTTTAGTAGCTATTCTGGATGCGGATAAGGAAGGCTTTTTAAGATCAGAACGGTCTTTAATTCAAACGGTGGGTAGAGCGGCCAGAAACGTGGAAGGAAAGGTTATTATGTATGCTGATAGGGTGACTGATTCCATGCGGAAGGCAATCAACGAAACTAATCGCCGCCGTTCTATCCAAATGGAGTATAACCGGAAGCATGGAATTACTCCGGAGACGGTGCGGAAAGCAATTCGAGATGTGATTGAAGCGACAAAGATTGCGGAAGAAAAAGTTGATTATAGACCCAATTTGGCAGGGGAGGATTTGTCCCCGGATCAACTGGTTAAATATGTAGAGCAACTAGAGAAAGAAATGCGGGAAGCAGCTAAACAGCTTCAATTTGAGCGGGCTGCAGAGTTGAGGGATTTAATCAGATTTATTCAAGGTGAAGAAGGATTATTAGGAGGAACAGGAGATGGCAAAAGATAAGATTGTGGTGAAAGGAGCCCGGGTGCATAACCTGAAAAACATAGATGTGGAGATTCCCAGAGATAAATTGGTGGTAATAACCGGCTTAAGCGGTTCGGGCAAATCATCTTTAGCCTTTGATACCATTTATGCAGAGGGGCAGAGAAGGTATGTGGAATCCCTTTCCGCTTATGCCCGCCAGTTTTTAGGACAGATGGACAAACCCGACGTTGACTATATTGAAGGTTTATCTCCGGCCATATCCATTGATCAGAAAACCACCAGCCGCAATCCCAGGTCGACGGTGGGGACGGTAACGGAAATTTATGATTATCTCCGGCTGTTATTTGCCAGGATTGGACATCCCCATTGTCCTCAATGTGGCCAGCCTATTACTAAGCAGACGGTGGAGCAGATTGTGGACAGTATTCTAGCTTTGCCGGAAAGGACCAGAATTCAGTTGTTGGCTCCGGTAATCCGGGGCAGAAAAGGGGGACATCAAAAAGTTCTGGAGGATATTCGCAAAAATGGTTTTGTCCGGGCTAGGATTGACGGAGAATTGATTGAGCTGGAAGAGGAAATAAAATTAGACAAGAATAAAAAGCATAACATCGAGGTGGTTGTGGATCGAATTATTGTCCGGCCCGGGATAGAAAAAAGGTTGGCAGATTCTTTGGAAACCGCTTTGAAATTAGGTGGAGGAATTGTTTTAGTTATTCTTAACGGGGAAGAGGAAGAGGTTTACAGTCAAAACTTGGCCTGTGCCCAATGCGGAATAAGTATAGAAGAATTATCTCCCCGCATGTTTTCTTTTAATAGTCCTTATGGTGCCTGTCCGGAATGTGACGGCTTGGGGGTAAAAATGGAAATTGATCCTGATTTGGTCATTCCTGACCGCAAACTTACCCTGCGGCAGGGGGCTATTGACCCTTGGAGCGGGATGAGCAATGGATATTATATGCAAGTGCTGCAGGCCCTTGGTCGACATTATGGCTTTGACTTGGATACACCCATTGAGAAGCTGACCCCCGAACAACTTAAGGTTATTCTTTACGGTACGGAGGGGAAAAAGATTAGAGTTGACTATGATAACGGCAAGGGACGGCGGGGAGTTTTCCATATTCCTTTTGAAGGGGTACTGGGGAATCTGGCCAGGCGCCACCGGGAAACCAAATCCGAATATATGAAAAGGGAAATTGAAAAGTATATGAGTACGAAACCCTGCCAGCTCTGCAATGGCAGCAGATTACGCAAGGAAAGTCTTGCCGTGACGGTGGGAGGAAAATCAATTTATGAAGTTACCACCCTGTCTATTAGGGAATGCCTGAACTTTTTTAACCAATTGGAACTTAGCGAAAGGGAAAAACTGATTGCCCGGCAGATTTTAAAGGAAATTCTAGAAAGACTTCAGTTCTTGGTTAATGTGGGCCTGGATTATCTGACCCTCGGCCGGGCGGCTGGCACTTTATCCGGAGGAGAAGCCCAGAGAATTAGATTGGTAACTCAAATTGGCTCGAGCCTGATGGGAGTACTTTATATTTTGGACGAGCCCAGTATTGGCCTGCATCAGCGGGATAATTGTCGCCTGATTGAGGCCTTAAAAAGACTGCGGGATTTGGGCAATACTCTGATTGTGGTTGAACATGATCAGGAAATGATGGAAAATGCCGATTATATTATCGATATTGGACCGGGGGCAGGAATCCATGGGGGAGAGGTTGTTGTCGCCGGCACCCTGGAAGAAATCAAAAATTCTCCTGCCTCCATAACCGGAGCTTATTTAAGCGGCCGGGAAAAGATTGCTGTACCTGAAATTCGGAGAAAACCCAACGGCAAGTGGCTTAAAGTCTTAGGGGCGGCGGAGAATAATTTAAAAAATATTGATGTGGCTATTCCTCTAGGATTATTTGTGGCTGTCACCGGGGTTTCCGGTTCCGGAAAAAGTACCTTGGTAAATGAAATCATTTATAAAGCTTTAGCTCAAAAGCTAAATAGGGCCAATACCCGGCCGGGACTGCATAAAGAGATAACTGGTTTGGAAAATCTGGATAAGGTAATTGCCATTGATCAGGCTCCAATCGGAAGAACTCCCCGTTCCAATCCTGCCACTTATACCGGGGTTTTTGATCACATTAGAGAATTGTTTTCCTTAACCCCGGAGGCCAGGATGCGGGGGTATAAACCGGGCAGGTTTAGTTTTAATGTCCGAGGAGGTAGGTGTGAGGCCTGTCAGGGAGATGGCATTATTAAAATAGAAATGCATTTTCTGCCTGATATTTATGTTCCTTGTGAAGTATGCAAAGGAAAACGTTATAACCGGGAGACCTTAGAAGTAAAATATAAAGGTAAAAATATTTCTGACATACTTAATATGAATGTGGAGGAAGCTTTAGAATTTTTCCGCAATGTTCCTAAGATAGAACGGAAACTGCAGACTTTAATGGATGTGGGCTTAGGTTATATTCGCCTAGGACAACCGGCCACAACTTTATCCGGGGGAGAGGCCCAGAGGGTTAAACTGGCTGCGGAATTAAGCCGGCGCAGTAATGGAAGGACCTTGTATATTTTGGACGAACCCACTACCGGGCTGCATTTGGCTGATATTCGGCGGCTGTTAGAAGTATTAAATCGCTTGGCTGATTCCGGAAATACCGTTTTAGTAATTGAGCATAATCTTGATGTAATTAAAACAGCGGATTATCTGATTGATTTAGGTCCCGAGGGAGGAGACCGGGGTGGATTAATTGTTGCCGAAGGAACCCCGGAAGAGGTAAGCAGGGTTGAAAATTCTTATACAGGTCAGTTCCTACGGAGGGTTTTAGCTGATGGAAAAAGTTGAACTCAAGGAGAAAATAGCCAATTTACCCACCCGTCCCGGAGTTTATTTGATGAAGGATAAATGGGGTGAAATTATTTATGTGGGAAAGGCTGTTTCGCTGAGAAATAGGGTTCGTTCCTATTTTCAATCCAGTCAGAACCATAGTCCTAAAGTAAGGGCATTGGTTGACCATATTGCCGATCTGGATTATATAGTTACCGAAAGCGAACTTGAAGCCCTGATTTTAGAGTGTAATTTAATTAAACAGTATCGACCTAAATATAATATTAACTTAAAAGATGACAAAAACTATCCTTATTTAAAAATAACCGTGCAGGAAGATTATCCTAGACTGTTGATTGTCCGTTCTTTTAAAAAGGACGGTGCTAAATACTACGGTCCCTATGCTGATGTGGGAGCCGTTAAACATACCATTAATACCTTGAAGAGGATTTTCCCCCTGAGAAGCTGCAAGAAAATATTGAAGGAGGGCGAACAGGTAAAAGATAGGCCCTGTTTAAACTTTCATCTCAAGCAGTGCCTTGCCCCCTGTCAGGGGGATGTAAATAAAGAGACTTATCGGCAGATGATAGAAGAAATCTGTTTATTTCTAGAGGGAAAACAGGATGATTTGATTAAAAAATTAACTAAAGAAATGGAGCAGGCCGCTGAAGAATTAAGGTTTGAACGGGCGGCGGAACTGCGCAACCAGATTGAGGCTTTAAAAAAGATTATGGAGAAACAGCGGGTTATTTCAACAGCTTTGGAAGATCAGGATGTGGTAGCTTTTGCTCAGGGTGATGATGATACCTGTGTGCAGGTTTTTTTTATCCGGGGCGGTAAGCTGATCGGTAAGAAACATTTTATCCTTAACGGCACGGGTGGGCAGGATCAGGGGGAGATTCTAAGTTCCTTTATAAAACAATTTTACACGGATGTCGAATTTATTCCCCGGGAAATTCTTTTGCAGCAAGAATTCGACGAAGTAAGAATAATTGAAGAGTGGCTATCCAGCCGGCGGGGGGCAAAGGTTTACTTGAGGGTACCGAAACGAGGAGAAAAACATAAGCTAGTGGAAATGGTCCAGGAAAATGCCCTCCTGGTTTTAAATGAATTAAGACAGCAGCAATTAAAGGAGGAAACCAAACTTAAGCAAGCCCTGCAGGAATTAAAGGACTATTTGCAGCTCCCTGTGCTGCCTAAGCGGATAGAATGTTATGATATATCCAATATCCAAGGGGCAGAGCCGGTGGGGTCAATGGTTGTTTTCTGCGGAGGAGAACCCTATAAAGAAGGTTATCGCAGATTTAAAATTAAAACTATTCAAGGACCGAACGATTTTGCCATGATGGCCGAAGTGATTAGAAGAAGGTTTCAGCGGGCCCGGCAGGAAAAGGAAATTCAATTGGGGGATGATGTAAAACAAAAACTTAAATTTGCCATCCTTCCGGATTTAATCATTGTCGATGGAGGTAAGGGACAGTTGTCAGCTGCCCGGGAGGTCATGAAAGAGCTAGGCTTTGCTAAGATTCCTACCTTCGGCCTGGCTAAAGAGGAGGAACTGTTATTTAAAGAAGGAAGCCCGGAGCCGATAGTCTTGCCAAGGGATTCCCAAGCTTTATATTTATTACAGCGGATAAGGGATGAGGCCCATCGCTTTGCTATTACTTTTCACCGGCAGCTCCGGGCAAAACGGATGATTAGTTCGGAGTTGGACCAGATTGAGGGCATCGGGGAAAAAAGAAGGCAGGCCCTATTGAGAAGATTTGGTTCCCTTGCTCAGATTAAACAGGCGACTATCGAAGAATTGGCTGCCGTGGAGGGAATGAATAAAAAAATAGCTGAACGGGTCTACAGTTATTTTCATTAGGCGGGTGATGCCCGCCTTTTTAAGTTCTGCTCATAAATTTTATTTATTTGGTTTTACTAATAGGTATAGGTAGCTTAGAAAAAATTATTAATTTACAAAAATTAGTTGCTTATTTAGAAGGTGGATGTTATAATATATGTAACATGACAACTATTGTTAAATTAATTATTGTTTAATTAACATTTATTTTGACAATATTTGTCTAAGTTTGCATGAAGTTTTAGGATAATTAGTATTTGTTTTGGGTAAGAATAGGAGTTGAATAATCGATGAATGAAGAAAAAATAAATTTTAAGGATTTTTTAACTTTTCAAATTGGTGTATTATCTAGGGATTTATCCCGTTTTTTTAATAATTGGTTTGCTGAATATAACGTTACTATTGGGCAGGCCTTAGTTATGTATGCTTTGTTAGACCAGGAGGACCGTTCTATAAAAGATATTGCCCAAAGTTTGGAATTGGACAGCCCGGCTGTAAGTCGGCTGGTTGACAGACTTTTAAAGGGAAATTTAATTACCAGAAAGGAAGACCGGGAGGATCGGCGAGCTCTTAAGATTAATTTAACGGAGGAAGGAGAAAAAATTGCCCGTCAACTTTTAGCTAAATCTGCTGCTTTTAATCGACTGTTGCGGGAGAAATTGGGAGAAGAAAAATTTAAGATTTTTCAGGAAGGTTTAAGCGAGATAAAAAATGCTTTGAATTTTCAAGAATAAGGGTTCCCTCAGTCATGGAAAGGAATTAATCATGTATCAACATGGTTAGTTTATTAAATTTAAAGGAGGAGGAATGAAAATGGAATTAGTAGAAGCTATTAAAACCAGGAGGAGTATTCGGCAGTTTAAGCCAGACCCGGTTCCGGAGGAACTAATCAAGGAAGTAATTGAAACAGCCTTATGGGCTCCCTCAGGAATGAATACTCAACCCTGGAAAGTAATAGTGGTATCCGGGGAGAAGAGGAATGAATTCAATGCTACCATCCAGAAAGCTGTTAATCATATTAATGAACGGTTAAAAAGGCTTTTCCCGGAAAAGATGCAGAAGAGGATTCATGGATATTTTAAGGATTTAGGCGGGGCTCCCCATATTATTGTTGTTGTTGTAGCTAAGAACGATAATATCAAGCAGCAAGAAACAGAAATTCAAGCTGGATCAGCATTGATGCAAAATCTTTGTTTAGTTGCCCATGATAAAGGGTTAGGAACCTGCTGGATGAGCGCTCCTTTATGGATTGAAGATGAAGTTATGGATTTTTTAGGCATGAAAAATGAATGGAAGTTAGTTGCGGTGACTCCTTTAGGTTATCCCGATCAAAATCCTCCGGTTCCGCCACGCAAAGGAGATCCGATTATTTGGATAAAATAATTTAATGTCTTATTAATAAAATGGAGTTGTTAAACTGACCTCTCCTTTAATTCCTTTTATAAGCGGGTATTACACCCGCTTATTATTTTTTTGTGTCAAAAAATTTTGCATCAATTAGTAAAATATGGCAGGATATTACATTTATGGCGAAGAAAGTAAAAATAAGGAAAAAGAAGGAAAAGGAGGAGGGGGGAATGTTGTTCAGTTCGACTATCAGTTTTAATTTTGCAAAGTTAATAAATAAGATTTTGTTTCTTGGCCTGATCAGTTTTGTCCCTCTTTGCTTGTTAATGTTTTTTAAATTGGAATTGGAAAATATCCGGCAGGTTAATTTTAATTATACCCTAGAATCAGCAGCATTTGTGGAAAATATTTACTGTCAATATCAAGAATTTTATAAGTTAATTGCTAATGATCTAGAGCCCCTAACTGCTGATAAAATTGATTTTATTTTAAAGCATATTCTGAATTTAAGCAAAATTAATTCTGGGGCTTATTTTTTAAACAGCAAGGGGAAAGTGATTAAATATATTTATCCGGGGGGAGAGCCGCTTGAATTAAAGAATTCCTTGAATATTGTCGAAACCGAATTTTTCCAAAGTATTACAACAAAGAGGGATTTAGTTGTTACTGAACCAATAAGATTGAGTTATTTTCAGCATAATCCCGTTATTTTGTTAGGTTTTCCAATTTATGACAGTCAGGGAGGATTCCAGGGAGGTTTTTTCACCACTATTTGTACAAATAAGTTTTATCAAGTTCTTATGGAGAAAAGACCTTTAGGAACTACATCAAAGGTGGTTATTGATCTTATTCCAGAAAATCGGAATTATTTTTTATCAGCTTTTGACCAGTACAGAAATTTGCATAGAATTGAAAAAAATACCTACATTAGCCAATGGTTGGATACAAAGGGGGGACGGGGTAAAATTTTTTTTCATCCTGAGTATAAAGCTTATTATTATGGATCAGCGGTGAAAGTAGAGGGTTTACCCTATTATCTAAGCCTTTCTCAGCCTTTTTGGGATTTATTTTTTCAAGATTATTTAAAATACTTAAAGGGTTTTCTGGTCAGCAATCTGCTTGTAGCTGTTTTTATTTCTAGTATTTTTTATTTATGGTTTTTAAAGAAGAAAAAGTCCAATGAATCATTCTTAAGTCAGGAAAAACTTTGTCTAATCAGCGAAGTGGCGGCCGGTGCAGCTGATGGGATCTTAAATCCTTTGGCTTCCATCAGAGGTTTCCTAGATTTAATGATGGAGAAAAATTTTGATCCCCGAAATCTGAGATTATTAAAATTCTTGTCTCTTGAGGTAGATAAGATTGAGGGAAAGATTAAGGAGCTGATGTTGTTGGCCAAGCCTTATTACCGGGATGAAGTGCCAATTAGAATTAATGACCTAATCCAAGAGATTATTAACGAATATCAATTTTCTGACCAGTGGGAAGGATATAATTTTGTTCTGGATTGCTGTCAAAGCCTTCCTGAACTTTTAGTTAATCCCTTTGAAATAAAGCAAATGCTGAAGTATATAATTCAGAATGCAGTTGAAAGTATGCCCCAAGGGGGAGAAATTAAGATCTCTTGTTTTAAAAGTGACTTGGAGAAGAAAGTTATAATTGTAGTTAGAGATAAAGGAATAGGAATGGATAAAAAAACTTTGGCTAAAATTTTTTCTCCCTTCTTTTCGACTAAAGCAGGTCATTTAGGATTAGGCCTCTATGTTTCTAAACAAATTATTGCCAGCTATGGTGGGGAGATAGCTATTACCTCCATGGTTGGGAAGGGTACAAAAGCAGTGATTAACTTACCTTTAAGATAATAATTCATCTATTTTTGGTCTCTCTTCTAACTTTTATACATTAAATTCATAGAAGGTCCATATATATTTTAGAGAGAGAGGAGGGACCAGAATGAAAAATTTTCTAGGGGAAGAAACCCCAAAAAAAGGGCAGATATTTAAGGGGATTAAACTTATAAAAACTACATTAAAAACTTTACTTAAATTTAAAAGGGAAAAAATTCCTGGGAGAAAATCCAAATTAGGGAAAAAGAAAGGTTATAATTACAAGCCAATGAAAATTATTGTTTTATCAAAAAGGGCAGCAGCTTTGATTTTAGTCGCATGTGTTTTGGCTGTAAGTTTGGTCTACGGCTATCGGGAATCTATTGCTACTGCTACCCGCTATGTGATTGAAGTTATGGCGCAAACTAACAGATTAGTACCAATCTATCGGGTGCAGCAAACAGAAAAGAAATTATCCATTTCTTTTGATGCTTGCTGGGGAGCAGACAAGACAGAGGAAATCCTTTCTATTTTAAAAGAAAATGGGGATATAAAAACAACCTTCTTTTTAACCGGTTTTTGGTTGGAGAAATATCCCGACATGGTCAAAAAGATAGCTGAAGCCGGTCACGAAATTGGCAATCATAGTTTTACCCATCCCCATTTAAACAGTCTTTCTGAACAGCAGATTAAGGAGGAAGTTACCAAAACCCATAATTTAATTTATCAACTTACCGGTCAATCGCCAACATTATTTAGACCGCCCTTTGGGGAGTATAGTAATAAGGTAATTACAACTATTGAGAGTTTAAATTATAAGGTAATTCAATGGGATGTTGATTCTTTGGATTGGAAAACCATTTCTACAGAGAATATTGTTAAAAGGGTTACCAGTCAGGTTTCTCCGGGTTCGATTGTTCTTTTTCATAATAATGGGGAAAACACAACGGATGCCCTAAGGCAGATTCTGCCTAAATTGAAGGCGGAGGGTTACCAAATAGTTCCTATTTCTGAGTTAATTTATCAGGATAATTATTATATTGACAAACATACCGGGGAACAGAAGCCAAAAGAATAGTATTCAAGAAATTTATCTGCGTATAATATAAGCATAAGAAAACTGCCCGTAAAGCCAGCTTGGGGGCGAATTAAATTCGGGCCTCCAATTTAAAAGCTTGGATAAAGGGGAAAAAGGATGGTAATAAAGTTAAATCTCAAAAAAATTATTTTTTGGTTTTTCATAATTATCCTGGTGCTTTGGGTTTTTACTCCCAGAAATAAGCTAGCCTTTTATGGCTATTATTGTGAGGAGGAGGGGGAATTAGCCAGTTCCTTTTCTTCTGCCTTTCTTCATGCTTCTGTTCTGCAGGGGGTTGCTTTTTTTTGGTACCAGTGCCTGGAAAACGGTGAGATTGCAGTGCAGGGAGAAGTCGATCTTGATATGCTGAAATATTTACAAGCGAAAGGGTTAAAAAGCTATGCAGTATTTCATAATTTACAGGAAGGGCAATTTAATTCGGCTGCTGTGGAAAAAATATTAAAAGATGATTCAGTTTCAGAAAAATTAATTGCTAATATGGTTAAGATTGTGCTGGAACAGAATTTTACAGGGGTGAACCTGGATTTGGAAAATATACCGCCGGAACTTAGAAATGATTTATCTGATTTTGTTGCTCGGCTAAAGAGTCAGTTGCAAGCTCATGGCAGACAATTATCTATTGCGGTTCCGGCTAAAGAGGAGGATGATTTAAATAGCCGCTGGTCCGGTGCCTTTGATTATGCCGCTTTGGCCAAGCAGGCGGACTATTTAGTTATTATGGCCTATGAAGAGCATGGTTTTACTACTGTCCCCGGACCTATTGCTTCTTTGCCCTGGGTGGAAGAGGTTATTAAATATAGCCTGTCCCAGGTTCCTAAGGAGAAGCTTGTCCTTGGAATTCCTGTTTATGGTTTTCTTTGGAACAGTGAAAATAAACCTCCCCGTTATTTCTCTTATAGTCAATTAAAAAAAATTGCTAAAGAGCAGGGGGTAAAATCTCAGTGGGACAATATTGCTAAAGCCCCTTATTTTTCTTATAATGAGGGGAAAACTACTTATTGGTCCTGGTATGAAGATAAGAGAAGCTTTTCTTACAAATTAGGCCTGGCCCGAAAATATGGTTTAGCTGGGGTTGCTATTTGGCGTTTGGGAATGGAGGACCCTAATATTTGGGATAGGATTAAAAAATAAGGGCATGATTATCAGGCAGGAAAAAATAGGCTCAAAGAGAATATTAGTTATAATAATAAAAGAGGGGGGGAAAGGATGAGCGCATTTTTAGGTACAGCTCCGGCATCTTTTTTGATCTTATTTGTCATTTGTATTTTATCTGTAAGAGCAGGGGTTAATCTGTATATAGTTGATAAGAGTAATAGCGGTGTTCTTTTAATGCTGCTTGGTACTTTACTCTTAATGGGAACCTTTTTGCTAGGGCTGATGACAAATGGTTTGCCCATGTTTCTTAGCGAGGAAGGCTATACCTTTGAGCAAATTGTACAAGCTGTGGCTAAATACAGCTGGATGCATATTATATTGCAGGCAGCAGGTATTGGTTTAATTGGCTTAGGCTTTGCTAATCTCCGCCGGTATGAGGAATAATCGTAATAATTAATTATAAAAACGAGGAATAATTATAAATTATCAAGATTATTAAAGACCCGGAAGGGTCTTTTTTAATTTTATTTTTCACCAGATCTAGGAAGGATAATTAACAGTTATGACGAAATGTGGGATGATATGTTGTTTTTTGTAGAGTGATGCATTGTGTAGGGGGCCCCAACTATGAAGGTGCTTTTGATTGACGACAACCGTATGTTTTTAATGATAATAGAATCCCTCTTAAATAGGTATTAGTTAGGCTGTGAGCTTATCACCTGTACCAGCGCTAAAGAAGGGTTAAAGATAATAGCGGAACAAAAATTGGATCTGATTTTGCTTGATATTTTTATTCCTGATGGTTGTGGGCTAGCTATTTTAGAGAAAGTTCGTCAAAAGGATAAGGATGTTCAGATTTTAGCGGTTACTGCCAGCACCGATCGGGATCTTTTGCGGAAGTCTTTTGATCTTGGGGTAAACGATTTTATTTTTAAACCAATTGAGGAAATTGAATTCATTGCTCGCCTAAAAACTGCTCTAAGAGCCAGAAAAGAATTTTTGGCCCGTTTGCAAAGTGAGGAATTATATCGCAAATTGGCAGAGACATCTCCTGACGGTATTTTAGTGGTAAGCCTTATGGAACTATCAGAAACATTGAGCATATTAGGACCGATGAATATGGAATAAAAAGCTTTTTTAAAATAAATACCGCCTTATTAAGGGATGAGAAGGAAACCCCTTTTGCTATTTTAGCTATGGTTGAGGATATTACTGAACGTAAACAGGCGGAAAAAAAACTGAAATATTTAAGTTTGCATGACCAGTTAACCGGTTTATATAATCGGGCTTATTTTGAAGAGGAAATAAATAAATTGGAAGATAGTGGGGAATATCCGATTACAATAGTCTGTATTGATATGGACGGTTTGAAGCTCATAAATGATACAATGGGGCAATAAACAGGGGGATGAAATTTTACAGGCCTGTGCTGTTGTTTTAAAAAAAGTTGTCCGTGCCTCAGATATTGTTGCTCGAATAGGTGGGGATGAATTTGCTTTGATTCTGCCTAATACAAGTGAAAAAGATAGTGAAAAAATAGTTCGGCGGATTAAGGCAGAGGTAGAGAAATATAATAGGGAAAATAAGGAACTGCCTTTGAGTGTTTCTATCGGCTCTGCTACTAGTAGATGCCCGGAATTACAGCCATTAGTTAAGATTTTGAAAGAGGCAGATAATCTAATGTACAGGGATAAGCTTTATCGAAGTTCCAGTGCTCGTAACCAGATTGTTAATGCTTTGCTGGCTGCCCTATCTGAGCGGGACTATCTGGCCGATGGCCATGCCCATAGATTGCAAGAACTATGTAAGAAATTAGGACAGAAGGCTGGTTTGTCTCCCAACCAACTTACTGATTTATCACTTTTGGCGCAAGTTCATGATTTGGGTAAAGTGGGTATACCTGATAGCATTTTGTTTAAAAAGGGTCCTCTTACTGAGTCAGAATGGGAAATAATGCGCCAGCATGCAGAGAAGGGATATAGGATAGCCAGTTCTTGCCCTGATTTGATATCTGTAGCAGGATTGATCCTTCGCCATCATGAACGTTGGGATGGAAAGGGGTATCCCTTAGGATTAAAGGGGGAAGAGATCCCGATAGAATGTAGGATACTGGCCATTGTCGACTCTTATGATGCTATGATTGATAAAAGACCTTACAGTATACCTAAAAGCAAAGAAGAGGCTTTAGCAGAAATAAAATCCTGTGCAGGAACTCAATTTGATCCCCAATTGGTGGAGTTGTTTATCCAGATCTTAGAGGAGGATAATAGAGAAAATAGTATAATTAAAAAATAAAGGGTTTTAAAGAAAAAAGAAAAGGGGGTAATTTGATTAAGGCTATAAAGTTAATTGGAGTTATTTTGGATAAGACTACTATTCTAGGGGCTATATTGATATTTCTTGTTTTTTTCATTATTTTCCTTGGTTTAATGAAACTATCCCAATTATCTATTTATCTTTTTAGGATTATAGTTTGTTTTTTATTCCTGGGTTGTATTTATTTGCTGATCGGTTTTAGCAAATATTTTAATTTAGCGAATGTATATTTAATTATTCCTTGTATTATTACTTCTATTTTCAAAATTCTCGCTTATTTGCCTTTTATTCCGCAAAAACGATAATTAGATTATTTGTAGGGCGAAAGCCCTTTTTTTATTGAAAAAAAATATCTAAGTAGAACTTATCCTTTTATTTAAATTATTACTATAATATAACGAGATAGTAATTTTGTTTTCTGAACCGGATAAAATGAAAAAGGAGGAGTAAATATGCGGGGTTTGTTAGTACGCTGGATTATTAATGGTATCGGTTTGATTATGACTGCCAATATTATTAAAGGAATAGAAGTAGAGGGGATTCTAGCTGCTTTAGCAGCTGCAGCAGTTCTAGGTCTGGTTAATGCAATCATCAGGCCGATAGTGCTTATTTTAACTTTACCGGTTAATTTACTGACGCTAGGCTTGTTTACTCTAATTATAAACGGATTGATGTTAAGTTTGACTGCCGCTGTAGTGGAAGGTTTTGCTGTTAGAGGTTTCTTGTCTGCGATAGTGGGGGCACTTCTTCTCTCAATCATTAGCGGAATCTTGAGCGCTCTTGTAAAGGATTAGGAGACCGGTTTGAAGTTAAGAAAAAAATGTGGTATGCTAGAAGAACTTTAGTAAAAGTTTTCTTTTTTTTGAAACAGGAAATTAACAGGGATGTGAGTCTGCATGAGTTATAAACTTGTGGCAATTGACTTGGATGATACTTTGTTAAATGATGATTTAGAGATAAGCCCTGCAAACAGAGAAGCTATTGAAATGGCTGTAGAACAGGGAGTTGTTGTTATCCTATCTACCGGGAGAATGTTTTGTTCTGCTCAAAGGATTGCCCAATCTCTCCATTTGAATTTCCCTTTGTTAAGCTATAACGGGGCTTTGATAAAAAATACTTTGGACGGCAAAGTTTTGTACAGTAATTATCTTCCTTTTTCTTTGGCCAAAAATATCTTAGAATTCTTGGAACCTCAGGGCTATGATTTAAATTGTTATGTTGATGACAAATTATACGTAAAAGAGATCAGTCCCAGAATCAGGGAGTATATAAATGTGGCTAATGTTTCTGCCGAAGCTGTTGGCAACCTTACTTCTTTTTTGAAAACCGAGCCAATCAAATTATTAGTTCTTGATGAAGAAAAAGTCCTTGATCGGCTGGCAGAAACTTTAAAGCGGATTTACGGGGAAAAGATTACCCTGGCAAAATCTAAACCCCATTATTTGGATATTGTCAATAAGGGGGTTTCCAAAGGGATTGCTTTAAAACAGATCTGTCAGAGCTTTGGTTTTACTCCCCAGGAGGTTATTGCCATTGGTGACAGCTATAACGACCTTGACATGATCCGCTTTGCCGGTTTAGGGGTAATGATGGGAAATGCCCGGGATGAATTGAAAAAACTAGCTGATTATGTGGCTCCTTCTAATCTTGAGGATGGGGTAGCCCATGTTTTGAAAAAATTTGTTCTAGAATAAAAACTAAAATTGGAGTGGTTTATAATGACCGAATCAGAAATAAATGTACCAAAAACAAAATTATCCCGTAAACTGATTTTCTTAATTATTCTGGCAATTTCTATTCTAGTTATTGTGTTTGTTTTTAAATTGGATAGGTATTTTAGGCCTGACATGGTCGAGAAAGTTTTAAGTGCTCACCGAAGGTATGCACCTTTGCTGCTCATTCTTATCTGCACACTTAGACCTTTAACTTTTATACCTGCTTCTCTTTTAGCTATTCCAGCAGGAGCTGTTTTTGGATCCTTTTGGGGTGGTTTTTATATGGTTATTGGAATAGCTTGCGGTGGAAGCTTTGCTTTTTGGTTGGGAAGATATTTTGGTCGACAATATGTAGAGAAATTGTTTCAAGCAAAATTAAAAGGCAAAAATGGATTTATGGAAAAATTACATAAAGATGGAGGTTTTAAAACCGTTCTCTTTTTTCAATTCTTCCCTTTTTTGCCTAGTGATGTGATTCATTATGGGGCGGGGGCTTCCAATATGAATTATTTTAAATACTTGCTGGCGACCGTACTTGGGGTTATTCCCGGAATCTTTGCTTTTACTTATTTAGGAAGCACTTTAAATAATGCTTCATCAGGTAAATTTATGTTGGCTTTGTTTCTTATTGGTTTAATGGGTTCTTTACCTTTTATTTTTAAATTGCTGTCCAAAAAAAGAAAAATAAAACAAGCAAAATTCCAGTTTAAATAACTTGTTTTAGAACCAAAATAAGATTATAAACGACAGGTTTTTGCTTTTGGCTGAAACAGGTTATTGAGGTGGAAATTAAATGAACCAATGGAGACAGCAAAGGTTTAAGACAAAATTTCCGGTTAAATTGCTTGTTTTGCTTTTAATAATAGGTTTTGTTGCGGTGGTAATTTTTGTTTATGATGGAAAAAGCTATTTTCGTTCGGAAAGGATTAAATTTCTTCTCACTACTAATTCTAATTGGGCTCCTTTTGTGATTATCTTTCTTAATGCTGTTAGACCTTTTACCCTTGTTCCTGCTTCAGCATTATCTGTGCCGGCAGGAGCTGTTTTTGGGGCTTGGGCCGGCGGACTTTATACAATGATCGGACAGGTGTTGGCTGCCCTAATTGGTTTTAGCATGGCCCGTTATTTTGCTCGGGATTATGTGGAAGATTTTCTACGCAGAAAGTTGAAAAACAAATTAGCAATCTTTAATCAAATTCAAAAGCAGGGAAATTTTAAAACAATCGTCTTTTTACGCTTGCTGCCTGTGGTGCCTTTTGATGTAATTAGTTATGGAGCAGGTTTATCACAAATGAATTTGGGAGAATATTTCTTAGCTACGATTGTGGCGGTTATTCCGGGTTCTTTTATTTATGCTTATTTGGGGAGTACTTTACCGGATTGGAGATCAGGCAGGTTTGTTTTTCCTTTAACCATTATAGTCTTGCTGACACTGGCCGCTTCTTGTTATTATTATTTTAAATGGGTGAAAACAAAGAAAAAAAAGGGAAATTAGTTTATAAGGGTATCGCTGGCGGTACTTTTTTTTTGAAGGATAACTGAAATTTACTTGTGTTTAGGCTGGGAGGGAGTAGTTTTGCGTAAACTGATTATCAATGCTGATGATTTTGGTTTTACGTCAGGGGTTAATCGGGGCATTAAAAAAGCAATAAGCGAAGGTATTGTTACCAGTGTTTCCGTAATGCCCAATATGCCGCTGGCAGCAGAAATAAAAGAAATCAGCAGGCAATTTCCCCAAATAAGTATTGGCATTCATTTGAATCTGACTAAGGGGTGGCCCCTTTTGCCTTTAGAGAAGGTAAGCAGTTTGGTAGATGAGGAAGGATATTTTCTTAACCGTCCTGCCAAACTGATGGCAAAAGCTGATCTTAAGGAGCTAGAGGCGGAAATCAGGGCCCAATTTGATTTTTTAATTGCTTGTGGAGTTGAAATTAGTCATTTGGATAGCCATCATCATCTTCACTACCATCCTCAGGTTTTACCTCTGGCAGTTCAAATCGCTGCTGAATATGGAATTAAAGCTGTTCGCTATCCGGATGAGCGTTTCTTTACCGGCAATCCGGATGCTATTCATGATTTTGTCTGGGATTATTTTTATCCCCAGGAGGTAAAGGTGGAAGATTTTTATCTAGCTTGGCAAAAAGGAAGAGAGATAATTGAGGGACTGGGGATGAAAAGTCCGGAAAATTACGTACCTGATTTTTTCACTAAAGGGAAAATTGGTTTGAATAATTTATTGGCTTTGGCTGAAAATCTTCCTGAAGGTATAAGCGAATTATTCTGTCATCCGGGCCAGGTGGATGAAGACTTAAGGAAGATGAGCTCCTACACGGAGGAAAGGGAGATAGAGCTTTACACTTTAACTTTACCGGGGCTTAGGGAAGATTTTGAACAGTTGGGAATAGAACTGGTAAATTATTGGGCAGTAGTTGGGCAGGAGGGATGAATATGATAAAAGGAATGACGATTTTGGTCCTGCTTCTGACCTTGGGGGAAATCCTATCTCGACTTCTTCCTCTGCCTATTCCCGGTAATGTTATCGGTTTAATCCTAATGGTAATAGCTCTCAGTATAGGGGTAGTAAAACTGGAGCAGGTTGAAGAAGCGGGGAATCTGCTTTTGAATAATCTACCGGTTTTTTTTATTCCTGCGGGAATAAGTATTATTCTCTATTTTGATTTAATAAGGGCTGAGTGGTTACCTATTCTGGTTTCTATTATTGCCAGCACCCTCATTGTTTTGGTTACCACGGGGAAATTGGTTGATTTTCTTCAGAAAAGGTGGGGTAGTCATGAGTGACCTGGTTCAGCTTCCTCTCTTTGGAATTGTCTTGACCCTAACAACTTACTTGATTGGTTTAAAAATTGCCCAAAAGATTAAATCTCCTCTAGCCAATCCTCTTTTAATTTCTACTATCTTAGTGATAGCGTTTTTGCTGGTTACAGGAATTGATTATCAGGATTATAACCGGGGGGGACAAATTATCAGTTTCTTTCTGGGGCCGGCTACAGTGGCTTTAGGTATTCCCCTTTATAAACAATTGGAAACCATCAAGAAAAATAAAATTCCCATTTTATTAGGGACTTTATTGGGTTCACTTATTGCTATTTTTTCTGTGATTGGCTTGGCTTACCTTTTAGGGGCAAGCAGAGAGACAATAGTTTCCTTATCGCCTAAATCCGTGACTACTCCCATTGCTATGGAAGTGTCGCAGCAGATTGGAGGAGTAGTTCCCTTAACTATAGTGGGAGTTGTAATTACAGGAATAATTGGGGCTATTATCGGTCCGGAGGTCTTAAAGCTGGTAAAAGTGAAAAGCAAGATTGCTAAAGGATTGGCCATTGGCGTTGCTTCCCATGCTCTAGGCACTTCCAGGGCTATAGAGGAAGGAGAAACAGAAGGGGCCTTAAGCAGTACCGCCATTGGTTTGGCAGGGATAATTACAGCTCTTGTTTTACCTTTTATTCTTAAATATTTTTTTGTTCTTATTTGAGTAAGGTGGGAAAGGTGGAGGTGGGGTTATGAAGATTAAAAAGGTGATTTTGTTTATCATTGACGGTATGGATACGGTTAATTTTACAATGGCTAATACCCCGGTTATGTCCGGCTGGCATGGTAAAACTGCTGTAGGAGTAGCTCACACTGAAATTATTGGGGCGGGTACTACTATTACTCCTATTGCCCACGGCATGATGGGAACCGGTTTTAATATTATTGCCCATAGGCCTGGAGCCCATACTACCGGCAGATGTTTTGACTATTACGGTAATCCGGTGGAAACCATCGGGGATGTGGCTAGGGAGGCCGGATTAAAAACGGCTGCGGTGGGCAAAAATGAAGCGGCTATTGTTCTTGGAGGTTTGGATGTTTTAGATCTTTCCAGATTGGAAAAGGACGGTGTGGATACTACTGATGATAGGGTTATGGTGGAGGAAACCCTTAAAGTTTATCAGCAAATTGATCAGGGGATAATTGTCGTTACTTACAATGCTGTGGATTTTGCCGGACATATTATGAGCGTAAAGAGGATTATTGATTCCGTTGAACGGGCGGATAAAATGGTAGGTGAAATTATTAAAAATGTGAATCTGGCTGAAACCCTCTTGGTTATTGCCGCTGATCATGGAACCAATCCCTTAACCGGCAATCACAACACCATTCCTACTCCTTTATGCCTGATTACAGAGGCAATTACTGGTAGAGTAAATCTAGGAATTGTGCATAACATAGAAATAGCAATTACAATTTGTTCAGCTTTAAACTTAAGAAAACCAAAACAGGCTTTAGGAAGAAATCTGCTGGAAATTGCTTTAGGTGGAAAATCAGATTTATCCTATCGGGAAGTTATAGATGAACAATTGCAGGAA
Source organism: Clostridia bacterium (assembly GCA_012840065.1). Classification (GTDB taxonomy): domain Bacteria; phylum Bacillota; class DUMD01; order DUMD01; family DUMD01; genus DUMD01. Next base: position 1,930 of record DUMD01000089.1, on the reverse strand, counting down.
CTTTACAGAAATCAGCCTAAAAGACATGAACTGGCTCTTAAAGGTGAGGTACTATAAGTGGAGGTGAAAGGTTGGATTTTTTTGCCGATTATCATACCCATACTAAATTCAGTCATGGCAAAGGTACGGTAGAGGATAATGTTCGGGCGGCCTTGGCTAAAGGTTTAAAAAAAATAGCAATTTCTGATCATGGTCCCGCTCTTTTTGCCCTTGGGGTGCAAAGTCCGGATACTTTTTTGGAAATAAAAAGAGAGGTAGAAAAATGCAAGAAGAAATATCCTGGAATAGATGTGTTAACCGGCGTGGAAGCAAATGTGGTTAGTTTAAAGGGTGAGCTTGATCTACCAAAAAAAATTTTGGACCAGTTGGATTTAGTTATGGTTGGACTGCATCCCTTGACTATTCCCCTTGATTTTAAGGAAGGGGGAAGTTTATTATTCCACTACTGGGGTGGTAAGTGCAGTAAAAGACTGAAAAAAAAATCCAGAATTTTAAATACTAAAGTTTTGTTAGAAACCGTATATAAGAATAAGGTGGACGTGATTACCCACCCAGGTCATAAAATGTCTATTGATACTAAAGAATTAGCCCGGGCTTGTGTGAAAACAAATACAGCTTTAGAGATAAACGCCAAACATAGTGATTGGCAGAGGGATTTTATTGAAACGGCCAAAAGGACAGGGGTTAAATTTGTTTTGGGAAGTGATGCCCACAGTCCGGCTGAGGTCGGTGAACTGGAAGCGGCTTTACGGCTTACTGAAGCTGCTGGTCTCGGTCCGGAACAGGTCTTAAATGTCCTCTAAAAGCAGGAATAATAAGTTTACTGGCGAATAGAACTCTTAACCTTTAAGAGGAAACTGGTGGTGATAAAATGGCCGAGGAAAAAATAAAATTTGTAATAATTACCGGATTGTCCGGTGCAGGTAAAACTCAGGCTATTCGCTGTTTTGAAGACCTGGGTTTTTTTTGCGTTGATAATCTACCTCCTACTTTAATTCCTAAATTTGCTGACCTCTGCAGGCAGCTGGAGGGCAAAATTCAAAATATTGCCCTGGTTATAGATATAAGGGGAGTCCAATTTTTCGGTCAGTTGTTCGAGGTATTAAAGGACCTAAAACAAATGGGCTATAAATACGAAATTTTGTTTTTAGAGGCATCAGACAATGTTTTGATTCGTCGCTTTAAAGAATCAAGAAGAAGACATCCACTGGCTCCCCAGGGTAGAATTTTGGAAGGAATCAAAATTGAGCGGGCAAGATTATGGGAGCTGAGGGAGCATGCGGATCATATTATTGACACTTCCAATTTAACGCCCCATGATTTAAAGGAACAAATTACTGTTAAGTATTCCTTTGATCCGGAGCAAACCAAAATGATTATAACCATCATGTCTTTTGGTTTTAAACATGGAATCCCTCTGGATGCGGATATGGTCTTCGATGTTCGTTTTATGAATAATCCCCATTATGTGGAAAATTTGAGGCCCCTCAGCGGTAATAACCAGTTAATTAGGGATTATGTTCTTTCTTCTCCTGTTGTCAAAGAGTACCTCCACAAATTAAAGGATTTAATTGAATTTTCTTTGCCTTATTACATTAAAGAAGGGAAGAGTAATCTGGTTATCGCTATCGGTTGTACCGGGGGTAGGCATCGTTCTGTGGTCATAGCCAATGAATTGGCCGATTTTCTGCGGGAAAAAGAATATAAGATCAACCTGGAACATCGGGATATCAGAAAAGGGATGAACGGGGTGGAAAAATATGAATAAATTTCTTAAATGGCTTTATCCCGGGATTAAGGTGAAGAGGTGGTTTTTTCTTTTTATTCTAGGTATCATTATTTTTATTATCGGTATGGGGTTGATCATTAATTGGCGAATCCTATCTCTTTTAAGTCTTACCGAACAGCAAGTAGTTAAGTATGTCTATAT
>DUMD01000088.1 GCA_012840065.1 Clostridia bacterium | reverse complement strand
CGATAGATAAGCCCCTTGCCTTCGATAAATATCTAAATGTTTTCGCTAATAGACAGGGGGAAGAAACAAAGATTCAGCTTTATTTTAGCGATCCTGATGCTATGTATATGGTTCCCGTTACTTATAGTGTGCCTAAAACAGTTGCAGTTATAAAAACAGCTGTGGAACTTCTTATTCAAGGTCCCCGACAGCCTGGTTTAAAAAAAACCATCCCTAAGGGGACGAAATTAATTGATGTTAGCCTGGAAAAGGGCATTGTTTATGTTAATTTCAGCCGGGAAATAAGGGATAATCATTGGGGAGGCAGCAGCGGGGAAAGTGCAACCATTTCTTCTCTTGTTTATACCTTAACCTCCCTTCCCGGTGTGGAGAAAGTACAAATTTTAATCGAAGGGAAGACAGGGCAATCAATCGCTGGTCATGTTATTTTGGACGCGCCCTTTGGAAGAGGTAGCATAAATTTCAGAGGATGAGGTTGCATCTTCAGGAAAGGAGGAGCTGACAGTGAAAAAATTGAAAAAACTAAATAAATGGTTGTGGTCAGGCTTACTCCTGGTAATGCTTATCTCTTCCCTGGCCATTGCAGGCTGTAGTTCTGGTTTGGGGAATATGAATGATGGCCAGCAAAATTTAAGCAATAATAAGGAACAAAACCTACAAATCCAGAATTTTGCTCAGGAAAATGCAGTAAAGGAATCGGCAGAACCTAATCCGGAGGATGTGGATATTTCTCTTTCCCAAAAAGAAACTGCCAATAAGGTCCTTAATTTAGACCTGTTTTTTGGTTATAGTTTGGAAGATAAAGTTACCCGCCAAATTCCTGCTACTTTAGGAGTTGGTCGGGCAGCTATTAACCAATTAATCCTAGGTCCCCAATTAGGTGAAAACAAGAGAAAGGTTATTCCCGATGGGACAGTTTTAAAAAGTGTAAAACTTGTTGGTGATACGATGGAAGTTAATTTCAGCCGGGAATTGAGGGATAATCACTGGGGTGGGGTCTATGAAGAATATAGGACTGTTTATGCTATTGTTAATACTTTAACCCAATTTCCCCAAGTAAAGCAGGTACAAATTTTGGTAGAGGGACAAAAAATTAAGAGCATTTCCGCAGGATATATAGACTTAACCCAGCCTTTAAGCAGGAATACGGAAATTACCGATGATTTAATATCCTCCCGTTATCTGCAACTAACACGAGAAAAGCCGGAAGCAAAATTATTTGACTGGGACAAATTTTTAAACCAGGAGGGTTTGTCCAAGAAACATTTGACCAACGGGGAGGTTTTGGCTTCCGCCAGTGGTGATCTTGAAGGCAGCGGGTCTAAAGAATTGGCTTTAACCTTTAACGACCGGGTAGAAATTTGGAAATATGGCCAGGGGACAGTTAGAAAATTGGATAAGGTAGATACCCCTAATAATCCTTGCGAGGCTTTAATTAAAGATGTGACCGGTGACGGTAGGGGAGAATTGCTGCTTTTTAATTCTACCGACCTAACTGTTTACAGCTGGTCTGGAGAAAAATTGGAAGAAAAATGGTGGCTTGGACCGGTGGGGGGAGAAATAGTCAATCTTTATGTTGAAGATTTGGATTCAAACGGCAAAAATGAACTGGTGATTCTTCGAAAACAGCCGGAAGAAAAGGATAACAGTAAGTTTATTAATACAATTGAAATCTGGGAATATACCGATAATAATGACTTTGTTAAAAAATTAAAAAATACGGTTTTCCCCTTTTATAATTTAATGCTGTATCAGGAAAATCCAGGAGAAACCGTAGATATTATTGGCGTAGGAAAAACTGGTCTAGCTGCTTTTAACTGGAATGGTTTATCCTATATTGAACGTTTTAGAAATCCTGTTATTAAGGGCAGCGTGGCTCTTGGGCACACTGATAAAAACAATAAGTTGGATTTGGTCTGTGTTGACGAGATGGGCTTAGATGTGTATTTTTATGAAAAGAATGGAGACAAGTTAGAAAAAAAATGGCAAACCGGCAGCTTAACCGGGGATAGACTTGCTCAGGTAGTGGCCATTGCCGATTGGGATAATGACGGACGGATTGAAACAATTGTTTCTACCAATGCCGAGGGAGGATATCTTGTTTTTTATCCGGTTGAAGAGGGGTATAGGAATTATACCTTCCGGGAAGGTAACGGTAAGATTTTGCAAATTGATGACTTGGACGGAGATGGAAAACAAGAAGTGGTAATCAGTTATCATAAGTCCAATAATACCCCTTCTATTTACGTTTTGCGCCTGACAAGGAGTCTAATCGATTAAAAAAAAAGAGTTTAATCGATCAAAAGATGGGTACATTTCTGTAGAGGGATAAAGTCGGGGTGATGAAATGGGCAAAATTATGGAGTTGCCTATGCCAAAATGGTTGTTTTCCCTTATAATTGTAATTCTGGTTCTAAATTCTTTGATGCTGGCCCGCTCGGTGGATCTGCTCAACTTTCCAGGCGAATTTAATGAACTGGAAATTGCTCAAAAGGGTGCACTGCACCTGGTTACTTATTGCCAAAACCTGGCTAAAGAAAGAAATTTAACGGATAATACCAGCGTGCGGGAGAGCATAGCCAAGTTGAAATACGAAATTGAAAGAGCAAAAACTGCTGAAGAAGTGGCTAGGGTCTCTCTTAGACTTGGCCAGGAAGCTCAGGATGTAATTATGAGGGAACATGAAATTCAACAGGGTCAGGCAATCCTAAATATCATTAATACTGACCCTAATATCAAAAAAGTTAAAGGGCCGGCCAGGATTACCCTGGTTAGGACAGATCAAAGCGGAATTTCTATTGAGGATCAGGCCAATGTTCTAACTGAGGAAACTAAACTAGTCATTAAACAGGATCCCAAACTGCAAAAATACTGGCAGTTAATTGAAATCAATGTTGCTGACGGTAAAGCAAGTTTGCTTTCTGCTAGGACAATGCTGGAGAGAATGGAAATGCTTCAGGATGAACTGAATGCTCTTCGTTTGCGTTACCAGGAATTACAAAGAAATTCCGGTCTGGTAGAAACCAGCGGATCGGGCATTATAGTAAATATGTATGACGCTGAGGAAGGTAGCACTGCTGGAGATATTATCCATGATTATGATGTAAGGGATGTGGTTAATGAGCTTTTTGCTTCCGGAGCAACTGCTATTCAGGTTGGTAATCAGCGAATCGTATTGGGTTCTTCCATCAGGTGCGTTGGCCCTGTTATTTTGGTTAACCACGAGCCCGTATCAGTTAATCCGGTAGTTATTAAAGCCTTGGGCGATCCTACAACCCTAGCCAGCGGCTTAGAGCTTATCAAACACAATTTTGACAGTACCCAGCGCAGGTTGGAAATAATAAAAGAGGATAATATTACTTTAACAGCTTATCAGAAAGACAAGTAAAAAGGCAGAATTGGTTTAAGAGAAAAAAGATGTTAGGGGTTCTTCCTCTAACATCTTTTGCTTTTAGGGGAGATTTGCCGATAGACAGTATTTACCTGAACAGCAAGCTTTTTAGCTCTGTTATAATTGGGAGTGAGGTGATTTTTATGTTAACTTGTGCCCAATTAAAAAATAAAAAAAATACCAGGTATTTGCTGTCTTTATTGATAGGTTTAATTATTTTAGCCTTATTTTTATTTGGGGGCAAACCGAAATTAACCCAAATGATTTTTTATCGAGCTTATCGTTTTTGCAACCTTTATTATCAAAATATTAAACTCCGAGATTGGGAGGAGCTAAGGGGCGATTTTTTTACAGTTAAGTATAAGCAGGAGGATAAGGCGGTGGGAGAAATTGTATTGAGACAGGCGGAGGAATTTTACGAGGCTTTGTTGGAAGAGTACCGGGTAAGCAATTTGCCGATTCCAATTACAATTGTAGTTTACCCTAGTTCTGAGGAACTTAGCTCCAGTTTTGGCTGGCCAGCCCAGGAGCGGGCTCTTGGTGCTTATTATGCCGGTTCCATCAGATTATTGTCGCCAAGAGCTGCTTATCAAGGGGCCAGGAACTTAGAAGAACTGGAAGTGCTTTACCGGGCATACGGCCCCTTTATTCACGAATTCACCCATTTGATCATTGATTATAAGGCCCATGGCAATTACCCCCGTTGGTTTACGGAGGGTCTGGCTCAATATGAAGAGTATCGTCTGACAAATCTAATTTGGTCGGAAAAGGGAGAGAGGTGGTATAGTCTGGGGGAATTAGATGGGAGACACTTTGATGAAATCGAAGATCAATCAGGGGTTTATTGGCAGTCACTGCAAATGGTAAAGGATTTAATGGAAAATTATTTTGAGGCCGATGGTGATAATGGATTAGAACTTTTTCTGACAGAATTAGCCTCCGGAAAAACTTTTGAACAAGTTTTTGCTGAACAATTTGGTCTGGATTTAGAGGTTTGGACACAAAGACTTAAAGGCCAGCTCTTTTAATCTAACCAGCGGTTAAAAGGTATACTCCTTCCTTTAGCTGGGCATAATGGTAGCTAAAGGAAAGGAGGAGAATTATGAACAAGAAAAGCAAACTGGTGTTGTTTTTTATTGTGGGATTGCTGGTCATAAATTTTTCCCTGCCGGTCGAGGCTGCCAGTTTTTCAGATTTAGGGCTGGGGGGAGAGATCAACGGGCTTATTGAAGCTGACCTGGATGGGGATTTGATGGAGGAATTAATTGTGACTACTTCCCTAGAGGGTTATGTTTATGTTTTTAAGCTAAAGGAGAAAAATGAATATGTTCTAGCAGATGCAAAATTTATTGGTTCTTGGGTTAACCAGCCTAGGGTCGGAAGACTGGTAAAAAATAGGCTGCCAAAACTGGTTGCTGTAAATAATTTGAATCAATTGATTGTATTGGAGTTTGATGGCAAAGAATTAAAATTGGTTGGCAGTTCTACCCCCTACGAGGAAGAAATAAAACGAATAGCTATAGGGGACTTGAATGGGGACAATCTGGATGAAGTGGTAATTGGCTTTGAACAGTCATTGCTTGTTTTAGAGTTAACACCTGATGGTTTTGTAGCTGTTTGTGAGGAAGAAAGGTATGATCAGGTGATTATAGATATACTCATTAACCAAGGGAATATTATTGTTGCTTTTTCGGAAGAATTACTTTTCTTAAGTTTAGAGGACGGAGCTTTGGAAAGGGTTGAATTGTCTGACGGTTTTCTTTATCAGGAAGAGCCCATTCTTTCTGTAAGCAAGAGCATTAAATGGGGGGATATTTTCCCGGCGGAAGAACTTTTGACCCGGGGAGAGGGGATTGCCCTAATTTCCCTGGCTTATAAACTGCAACCACAAATTAACGGTAATTATTTTACTGATTTGCCTGCCAATTTTTATTTGGCAGGTTTAATCAATGCTGCCTACGAAAAGGGCTTGGTTAGCGGCTATCCTGATGGTAGGATTAGACCCGATCGGCCGTTGAGTCGGCAGGAATATTTAGTAATTCTTTGCCGGGCGGCTGGAATCGAACCCTCTAATCTAGTAGGGGACCTGCCTTATTCTGACTGGGATAGTTGTGGGGACTGGGCTAAAAGTTACTTGCGGGCAGCCTGGGATAAGGGTATAATTGATGGGAAGGATGTGCTTTTAAGGCCTCAGGCCCAGATTAGCTGGGGGGAGGCTAATAATTGGTTATTAAAAACACTGAAAAAGCAGTAAAATATTATAAGATGGACGAAAAAAAGGAAGAAAATGCAGTTAAAGGAATTTTCATTTTAAAAGGAAGGAATATTTATCTAGATCTCGAATATTCACATAGATAATAGGGATGTTCTTAATAAATAATTAATGATATTTTTAGGGGGCAAATTGATGCAGAAGATAGTAGTGAAGAGTGGGGAAAGTATTTCCGGCCAAGTGCAAATTTCTGGGGCAAAGAATGCTGCTTTAGCCCTGATTGCTGCATCCCTGCTTGGAGCCGGAAAAACAACTTTTGAAAATGTACCTAAGATAGTAGATATAGAAATGATGTTAAATATATTGGAATGCTTGGGTATAGAGGTAGATCAGCAAATTAATGGAATGCTGACTATTAACCCCGATAGCTTAAAAAGCCTTGTAGCACCTTATGATTTAGTAAAAAAGATGAGGGCTTCAAATTTACTTATTGGTCCATTGCTTGCCAGATACGGCCGGGCTGAGATAGCTTTGCCCGGCGGTTGTGATATAGGAAGCCGCCCCATGGATCTTCATCTTAAAGGGTTTCAAGCCATGGGGGCCGAAGTTGTTGTAGAACATGGATGCGTTAAAGCCCGGTCCCGGGGCCGGCTTAGAGGGGAAGTAGTTTACTTGGATTTTCCCAGTGTTGGTGCGACGGAGAACATTATGATGGCAGGAACCCTGGCCCAGGGGACTACTGTAATTGAAAATGCTGCTAAAGAGCCGGAAATTGTTGACCTGGCTAATTACCTAAATTCGATGGGAGCGAAGATCAGGGGTGCTGGAACGGATGTAATTAAAATTGATGGGGTAGAGGAACTTACCGGTACCCATTATTCAATCATTCCCGACCGGATTGAGGCGGGAACTTTTATGGTGGCAGCAGCTATTACTGCCGGAGATATATTGATCAAAAACGTTATTCCTAAACATCTTGATCCGGTCTCCGCTAAATTGCGGGAGATTGGGGCTGAGATAATAGAAGAAGAAAACGGTTTAAGAGTGATAGGTAGGGATGAGCGGAAGGCAACGGATATAAAAACCATGCCTTATCCCGGTTTTCCTACAGATATGCAACCTCAGATGATGGCCCTTCTTTCTGTTAGTGAGGGAACCAGTGTGGTTACCGAAAATATTTTTGAAAACCGGTTTAGACATGTGGCTGAGCTGAAGCGTTTAGGAGCAAAGATAAAAATAGAAGGCAGAACAGCTGTTATTGAAGGGGTAAAAAAACTGAGCGGTGCTTCGGTCCAGGCTACGGATTTAAGGGCAGGGGCTGCTCTTATTCTAGCTGGTTTAGCAGCAGAGGGGACTACTGAGATTGGATGTGTTTCCCATATTATCCGCGGCTATGAAAATATAGTGGAAAAATTTCAAGGATTGGGTGTAGATATTTTCTGGAAATAAAGAGAGGGAGAGTGAGTTTTTTTCCATGGATGTCTGTACATTATACAGTGGCAGCTCCGGAAATTCTCTCCTGATCCGATCTAAAAATACGGCACTTTTAGTAGATGCGGGATTAAGCGCTAGGCATATTGTTTCTGCTTTAGAAGAAGTGAAATTGGTTCCCCAACAATTAAATGGCGTTTTACTTACACATGAACATATTGATCACATTAAGGGGGCGGGAATTCTTTCCCGCCGCTTTAAGTTGCCCATCTATGCCAATGAGGCTACTTGGACAAGTGCTGAGCCGCTTCTTGGTCGGATTGAGGAAGAAAATAAGATGGTTTTTGAAACAGGAAGCTGCTTTGAAATTGGTGATTTAAAAATAGAATCTTTTGCTGTGCCTCACGACGCAGCTGAGCCGGTTGGCTTTACTTTCACCGATGCCAAGGCTAGTTTTGCCATGGCAACCGATTTAGGAACCCCCACTGAACTGGTTAAAAAGAATCTTTTTAATGCGGACTGTATTTTTTTAGAGAGTAATCATGATGAAGAAATGCTTAAAACCGGCAGTTATCCCTGGCCCCTGAAAAAAAGAATTTTAAGCAAATATGGTCATTTATCTAATGGTGCGGCTGGTTCTTTCCTGCCGGAAGTAATTGGAAACAAAACAGAACAGGTTTTCCTCGGTCATTTAAGTAAAGAAAACAATCTTCCTGAGTTGGCTTATCTGACAGTGGCTAATCTGTTACTGGAGGCAGGAATAAAGCCTAAAGAACAAATTAATTTGACTGTTACATATCGGGATAAGGTGAGTAAACTGGTTAAGTTGGGGGAAAAATAAGTAAGAAAAATTTATAGGGAGTGATCTCACATGGATTACTATTTTCAAGACCGTAGAAGGAGGGGCATCTGGACCTATGTCATAGTTGCTTTAATTGCTTCCTTTATCGGCGGTGCTTTCGGAGCTTATTTCGTGGGGACCGATTTGGTTCAAAAAAAGTTGGGGCAGAACTCCATTCTTCCGCCTAACAACCAGCAAATCCAGGATAACAATCCTAATGTGGATCTTCCTCAGTCTTATCTAGGGGGTAATACAATTACGGAGGCGGCTGCTAAAGTTCTGCCTGCTGTGGTAGGGATTAGCACTAAAACTATTCAGTATGACTTTTTCTACCGCCCTGTACCGGTGGAGGGTGTGGGATCCGGTGTTATTATAGATCAATCTGGTTTAATTTTAACTAACAACCACGTTGTAGGTGATGCCGATGAAATTAACGTTCTTTTACATGATGGCCAGCAGGTAAGGGGACAAATTATTTGGGCAGAGCCTGGCCTTGATTTGGCCATTGTCAAAGTTAATGCAACTAATCTCAGCGTGGCCGCTACCGGTGATTCGGAACAGCTAAAAATTGGAGAGTTAGCCATTGCCATTGGCAATCCTCTTGGTCTTGAGTACCAGCGTTCTGTTACTGCGGGCATTATCAGTGGTCTCAATCGTTCCATCACTGTAGAAGGCGGATTGGTGCTGGAGGATTTAATCCAGACCGATGCTTCCATTAATCCCGGAAATAGCGGTGGTCCCCTGGTTAATGCCCAGGGGCAGGTTATTGGGATTAACACGGCTAAGGCCAGTGCGGAGGGGCTCGGGTTTGCCATTCCGATTAATACGGCCATTCCTATTATTAATGACTTAAGAGAGCATGGAAGGGTATTAAGACCCTGGTTGGGGATTAAAGGCATAGATAAGGAGATAGCTTCCTATTATAAGCTTAATATCCGATTGGAAAAAGGAATTTTTGTTTATGAAGTGATTGCCGGCAGTCCTGCCGCCAAAGGTGGTTTAAGAAGCAATGATGTTATTATTGCCTTTAACGGTCAAGAAATAAACACAATGCATGAATTAAGAAGGATTTTAAATAAACTGTCCGCAGGTGACCAGGTAAAATTAACTATTAACCGGGGTGGAAAGATACAGGAAGTGACGGTTACCCTCCAGGAAGCTCCTCAACAGTAGCGGCAAAGGAAGTGAAAAAATGTATGTGGTTTGTGCAGAACATTTAGAACAGGCTATTGATGAATTTGTAGAGATTTACGAGGTTCCCCCTGACCTTTATTATTTGGACAAGCTGTCTTTTTCTGACTGGGATACACCTAATAAATGTGATTTCTGCGATCAGCTTCCTAAGTATTTGGTGGTTTAAGTCATGCATCTAAAAATTATTGCGGTTGGAAAGCTAAAGGAAAAGTATTTGACCCAGGGGGTCAAGGAGTATTTGAAGAGATTAACTCCCTTTGCCAGAGTAGAGATAATCGAAGTTGGGGAGGAGCGCCTTCCGGACCGGTCCAGGCCTTTGGAGGAGGCTGCAGCTCGGGAAAGGGAAGGTCAGGCTATTCGTAGGCAAATAAAACCGGGAAGCTTCACAATTGCTTTGGTGATCGAAGGAAAGCAATTAACTTCTGAACAGTTTGCTGAAATGTTTGCTGATCTTGCCCTGCGGGGGCAAAATGAAATTAATTTTATCATTGGTGGTTCCACCGGCTTGGCTGATAGTATTATCAACCAAGCCGATTTTAAATTATCCTTTTCCAAGATGACTTTTCCTCATCAGCTAATGAGGCTTGTCCTTCTAGAACAAATTTACCGGGCTTTTAAGATCAATAGAGGTGAGCCATATCATAAATGATAGCATTTATTCTGTTTTTAGATTGACAAATGAATACCGATAAATTTAGACTTAATTCTGAAAAAGGAGATAATATGGAGTTTAGAAGAACAGGAGAATCGGATATTAATAAAATAATGAATATTATTAGACAGGCACAAGATTATTTTAAAGAAGAAGGCATTGATCAGTGGCAGAACAATTATCCAAATTCCGAAATAATAAAGGGAGATGTTGAGAAAGGCTACGGATATGTTCTAGTGGAAGAAGGAGAAATCATTGGAACGGTGGCAGTTTCTTTTGATGGAGAAAAGACCTATGCTAAAATTTATGATGGAAAATGGATTAGCAACTTTGATTATGCAGTTATTCATAGGATGGCTGTTGACAGCAATTTTAAAGGACAAGGTCTCGCTTCAATAATTATTAAAAATATAGAAAAAATGTGTTTAATTAGGGATATACACAGCATGAGGATAGATACCCATGAAGATAATAGAGCTATGCAAAGGCTTTTGGAGAAAAATGGGTTTCAATGCTGTGGAATTATTTATTTAGAAGATAATAGTAAGAGACTTGCTTTTGAAAAGCTAATATAGGGTAGAGAGGGTTTTGGCCATTTTAAGGGAGATTTTAAATAGTTCTGTTGGGGGGGTGAATTTGCTCCACTAACCTTAGGGGAAGTGGAGTTTTCTTTGTTTTAATCTATAATAACTTTTGATTTTTGCTGATCTACAAGAGGTTTGCCGGATAAGCTAAAATTAAAAATCATTGATATACGATAAATGAATTGGCAAATGAAAAATGCTGAAATATAATTATTTACAAGCTTTAAGATATTTCTAAAATAGGCTAAAGAAAAGGAGACTAGAATGAAGACAAATGGATATGCTTTAAAAAGGGTACATAAGGCTAATATTACTGTAATTATTCTTATAGTGGCTTTAATTACTGCTAAGGCTTTTATCATGCAAGGATTTAACAGAGGATTGACCATAGCTATGCAAGGGTCTATAGTTGTTGTTTTTGCACTAATTAATTATTTTCTAAAGATAAATGAACATTTAAAAGGATTTTTGTTTGCCTTTGTACCGGCAGCCATAGTACTGGTTCTTTTATTTATAGAAGGGTATACCCTAGATAAACATTATATGCTACTTGCAACATTGGCAATGGCGGCTTTGTATTTTAAGAAGGAGCTTATAATAGTTCATGCCATTGCTTTGGATCTGTTAATGATAGGGCTTCATTTAAAGGATAATACGAAGCTTATCGGAAATTTACCCCAGCAACAATTTGTTTCAATAGTTCTTGTTCTTAATGGTATTGCTCTCCTCCTTTTTTTCCTGGCAAAATGGGGGCAAGAATTGGTTGAAGAGTCTAGAAAAAAAGGGAGTTACATAGAAAATCTTTTAGATGAGCTTCAAAAGAACTTTGCCAGTGTAGAAGAAAGTGTAAAAATATTTTCCACACAAGTTAATTTAAGTTATGAGAATATAGAAAGCGTAACTAAATCGAGAAAAGAAGTTGCAGCCTCAATTGAAAACATCGCTGATTCAATAAAAAATGAGGCTAATGCAATAAATGAAGTTAATGATAGTATGATAAATTCTTTAGAACGTATAAAAGAAGTAGAAATAATATCTTCAAACATAGCTAATAAATCATTGGAAATGAAGGATAAAGTAAATAATGGACTTAAGAAGATTGAGTTAATGAATAATCAAATGGCTACGATAACCCATTCTATAGAGATTGCTAATGACACAGTTTACGATCTTCAAGGTAACATGGCTAAGGTCAATAATTCTTTAGAAGAGATTAAAGCAATAGCAAAACAAACCAATTTAATTGCTTTAAATGCAGCAATAGAAGCTGAAAGAGCAGGAAAGCATGGAAAAGGATTTGCTGTAGTCGCAAAAGAAGTGAAAAGCCTAGCGGAGAAAAGTTCTAATTTAGCTAATGAAATTAATGCGATTATAGGAGCTTTAGTTAATAAAACTAAAGAAGCTTATTCGAGGGTTCATAAGGGGGAAGAGGCTGCTCTTGAGGGAACTAAGCTAGTAAAAGAAATTATGGAATATTTCAATTCTTTAAAAGAAAGCTTTGAAAGTATTGACCTTGAGATAAATAAAGAGATGGTTCAAATGGAGGCAATGACTGATAGCGTTATTAATGTTCAAAAGAGACTTGAAGAAATAAATACCATTTTCAAGAATGGCTCTTTATTAATAGATAAAATATTACTTAATTCAGAAAATGAAAACAAACAAATAATTAGGATAAGGGATAACATAAAAGAAATTAATGAGGCCTACAATAAACTTAAATTACTTTTAGAAAATAAATAAAGTCCTGTTTTAAAGAAGAGGGCTTTTATAAAGAATATTGTTATTAGGAAATTTAGAATGGTCAGTCTGATAATCCCTGTTATTTTTGGTATTTACTATTAAAAATAATAGGTTCTATCGTGAATAGGTGGAAGGAATGTTATTTTTATAACTTAATTTGACATATGTTTTATATATTGCTGTCTTGTGGTATAAATACACCAGGGAATGAGTATATGTGAGGTGATAATATGATTTTAACAGAAAAATTGCTTAGAGAATTCGAGGGATTAAGTGACGAAAGAAAAGAGAAGTCCTTGATTTTATCGAATTTGTAAAACAAAGAGAAGAAAGGGAAATGGAAATCCTGATGGAAACTATAATTGCTGAAAACAGAAAGGCTCTTCAAGAATTAGCTAGACAGTAGGAGACTTGGCGCCTGCCAAGTCTTTTTTTTACATGAGATATAATGGTCGTATATTTTTAGCATAAGCATTAAACGTTAGAAAAAGTAAGTGTTTAAGCTAGTAAAAATTATTTGAATAAATATGTGCTTTTAGTTATTGTCTAGCTAAAGGCCTTTTATTGTTAATGGGGTAAAAGGAGTATTTGTTGAGTTGATTTAAGTATTGTGGTAGACTTTGCAATAGAAATATGAAAGAATGGGATTTAGATGGGGGTTGGGGTTAAAAGATGGAAAACAGCTGGAAGAAAAACATTGCCCTCTTCTTATTGAGCCAAACCCTGTCTTTGTTTGGTTCTAGTCTGGTTCAGTATGCAATTATGTGGTATATTACTCTCCATACTGAATCAGGTTCTATGATGACAGTTTATATCATCTGCGGTTTTTTGCCCACCTTCTTTCTTTCTCCCTTTGCCGGGGTATGGGCGGACCGCTATAACCGAAAAAAACTTATTATGCTTTCTGATTCCTTTATTGCAGTGACTACCCTAATTCTTGCTATCCTATTTTTGATGGGGCAGGGTTCTATTTTACTTCTTTTGTTCGCCTCTGTTTTAAGAGCGGTGGGTTCGGGTATTCAAATGCCGGCCGTTGGAGCGATTATTCCTCAATTGGTACCTGAAAATCAATTAACGAGAATTAATGGCATTAACAATAGTATTCAGGCCCTAACTACCCTAGTTTCCCCCATGTTCAGCGGTCTGCTTTTTTCTCTAACCACAATTGAAAAGATTTTTTTTATCGACGTGGTTACGGCTGCAATAGCAGTTTTAATTCTGATGTTCTTTTTAAGGGTGCCGTCCCCTGTTAAAAGTCATAATCTTGCAGAAGTCAGTTATTTTAAAGATTTGCACGAAGGCATTGTTTATATCAAAAATCATGCTTATGTTAAAAAGTTTTTCCTATTTTGTGCCTTTTTTATCTTTTTAGCGGCTCCTGCCTCCTTTCTAACTCCGCTCCAGGTTGCAAGAAGTTTTGGAGAAGAGGTATGGAGGCTGACGGCCATAGAAATTGCTTTTTCTTCTGGAATGATCCTGGGAGGTTTGATAATGGCCTCCTGGGGCGGTTTAAAAAACAGGATTCATACCATGACCCTTTCCTGTTTTATTTTTGGTGTTTGTACTTTTCTTCTGGGCCTAATTCCCGTCTTTAGCCTTTACTTGCTGGTTATGTTAATCTGCGGAATATTTATGCCATTTTTTAATACTCCCGCTACTGTTCTTCTCCAGGAAAAGGTTGAACCGGATTTATTGGGAAGGGTCTTCAGCGTTCTAAGCATGATTTCAAGTTCAATGATGCCCTTGGGTATGTTGGTTTTTGGTCCACTGGCTGATCTGGTTAGAATTGAATTGTTATTAGTGGGTACTGGTTTTCTATTGTGCATTCAAAGTTTTTTCTTGATTGGCAGCAAGGAACTTGTAGAAGCAGGAAAGCCAAGTGCGGGATGATTATGATTGGAAAAATTTTAAGCCCAATAAACTTTAATAATCTGATCTTATTTTATCCAACCCAAATTGATGCTATGAAGCATCTTATGATGTTTTAAAGCATCAATTTGGGTTGTTTTTGTTTGCTACCCGCATTGTGGTCATATGTAAAATAATAAGCCAAAAAAGAAGAGAGAAAAAACTTCTAATTGAACATATGACCATATCTAAAAAAAAGGTTTTTTTAAAAGGATAAAAAAGCAATGCACAGATGCACTTTTAGGCAAAAATGCAAGAAGGATATGGAAAAAATTATTTTTATTTCTGGCAAAAAACCAGGTATATAAAGGCATGGAAAAATTGGCATGGTTTTTGCTAATTGTTTATTAGCAAAGCACTGACCCCGCTGATTATGTAAAACCCAGTTCTGGTTGGCATTGTTTGTCTGGATCAATATTAAAAAAGAAGGGAGATGAAAAGGAGAAGAAGTGGCGTTTAAGGCAAGGATGCCGATGAAAGATTTCACAAATTGGGCCTTTTAAACTTCTCATACACTCCTATACCCTTTTAATGGCTGGTTATGTCCTGTTAAAAGGATATAACCAGACATTTTTGTTAAAGAGGATTTTCCCTTATTTTTAGATGATTGATTTAGGATTAGTAGAATTAGATGGGGGGAAAAGGGATGAAAAAAATAAATGCTGGCAGTCTTGGGGTAAAGCTTACAATTTATTTTCTGCTTGTAGTTCTTTTTACAGGTGGCATTATTGGAATTATCTCCTATAACAAGGCGGCAGATGCTTTAATGGCTATTATAGAAGAAGAACTTAAGGAAAAGGCAGTAGATGCTTCTAGGATTGTAGATGAAAAATTGAATACCTTTACTACTTCTTTAAGAATAATTGCTGAAAATTTGGTTCATTCTACAATTTCCTGGGAAAAAAAACAAGAGATTTTGGAGATAGAAAGGGAAAAACTGGGTTTTGTTTCTATGGGAATTGCAGATTTAGATGGTAATCTTAAGTTAACAAATGGAAAGGTTATTAAGGTTGCCCATAAGGACTATTTCCAACAGGCTCTTATCGGTAAAACCTTTATCTCAGAGCCTTTCTTTAGCGAGGATGATAATGCCTTTGGTTTTGCAATTTCTACGCCCATAAAAAATGAGGAGGGAATTGTTTCAGACGTCCTGGTAGGTTTTGTAGATTCTATTGTCTTAACGGAAATAGTGAGAAAGATAAATTTTGGCAAAAGCGGCTATGCCTATATGGTTAATAAAGAGGGGACAGATATTGGTCATGATCAGCACGAAGAGTTGGTGCTTGGCCAGTATAATCCGATTGAAGATGCAAAAAATAAGCCGGAGTTAGCTCCCTTGGCTGACCTGCACAGAAGGATGACAACGGGAGAAAATGGCTTTGGAGAATATTATTTCCAAGGTCTTAAAAGATATATGGGGTTTGCTCCTATAGAAACAACTGGCTGGGCCATTGCGGTAGCGGCTCCGGAGGATGAAATATTGGCCGGTTTGAATAGTTTGAAATTCTTTGCTATTACTCTTACTGCGCTTCTTATCATTATAGGGGCTATTATATCGTTTACAATTAGCCGTTCCATAACAAAGCCGATCATTGAAGCTAGTAAGCTGGCTGAAAGAATAGCGGACGGAGATTTAAATATAAGCATTGATTCGAAAGCCTTAAAACGGAAAGATGAAATTGGAATTTTTGCTTCTGCTTTGCATAGGATGACTGATAATTTGCGGACTACTATTGATAAAATTATGGCTGCTTCTAGGACTTTGGTAGAATCCAGTGGTAAACTGACCGATGCAACCCATCAAGCGGCAGGAAATATGCAGCAGGTTACAGCTGCTACTCAGCAAATTTCTGCTAATCTAGAGGAAATATCCGCCTCCGGTGAAGAAATGTCTGCCTCAACCCAGCAGGTAGTAAATTCTGTAGAAATCCTAAACCAGGAATTAGCTTTTGTGAATGAAAGATCCATTGCCATTGAACAGAAGGCTCAGTCTTTAAGAAATGATGCTGAAAGCTCAAGAGAAAAGACACGCCAACTTTATGACAAGATCAGTGAAACCATTAGAAATACAGTAAAAGAAGCAGAAGTTGTTAATGAAATAACGGATATGGCTAATTTAATTTCTAATATTGCTAATCAAACCAACTTGCTGGCTCTTAATGCGGCCATCGAAGCGGCCCGGGCTGGTGAAGCAGGTAGGGGATTTGCGGTGGTGGCAGATGAGGTTAGAAAATTAGCTGAAGAATCTTCCAATACTGTGGACAATATTCACAATTTAACCAAAATGGTAAAAAATTCAATTGACAATTTAATTAAGAGCACTAATGACATGTTAGAATTTATCAATACGAATATAAGGGAAGATTATAATAAGTTTATTGAGATTTGCAATCAGTATAGAGATGATGCCATTCTCTTTAATAATTCTGCTTCCCAATCTTCTCAAAAAAGTAATGAGGTTTTAACTGCAATAAATGAAATAAGCAGGACGGTCCAAGCCGTATCCCAGTCTATTAATGAAAGTTCTGTAGGCTCCCAGCAAATTGCCAGAGGAACGACGGATACAGCAGGTTTATTGGTTGAAATTGATCGGTCTTCAGATGTTTTGGCAAATATGGCTAAAGAACTGGATCAAGTAATAGAACATTTTAAAATTGCTAGCTAATATCTAATATAACAAACAAGAATTTCTCCAGGCAGGTAAATATGAATTCTTTAATTTTTCGGAAAAATAGAAGGACCGTGTGAATGAAAAATTAAGATTAGAAATTTTTACTTAGATTGCAACTAGGTTTGGTGATTTTAAGCACCAAACCTATATTTATGGGGAAGATTATAGAATAAATTTGGGGGGTTATTTATTGCTTTAAATGAGAGAAAAGCCAAAAAAATAAGGATTTGTGGTAAATTTAATTTCACTTCAGACCTGTTTCCCTGCGGTTATTAGTCAAAACTATTGTCCTGATGCTAAATGACATCGAACGATGTTTAAATGCATCAAGCTTGGGTAGTTGCTCCTTTTTTATCATATACTCAAAATCTATCAATATGTAAATAAGAAAAATGAAAAGGGCTTTGTTTTTACCAGAGTAAGTAGCTTAAAAATTTTATTCTGTAAAATGTAAATTAATGTCAAAATATGTAACATAATGAGTATAAGCCAAAAACAGAAGCTTTTTTAAATTTTTTTTATTTTTTTAGTAAAGAAATTGATGCATTTTTGAAAACTTGAAGAGGGGTTGTACATAGTTAAGAAAGCTAGATAGCAGTTATTGTCTGGCTTTTTGCCTTTTGATACAGAACATGAAAATTGGTACAGCTTTTGCATTAAATAATAAGTAAATAGCAAAGAAGGGAGGAAGCTAAGAAAGGATAGCATTTTTTGTTCCTGAATTATTTGTTTTTGAGGGACTGAAGGAAGGAGGATGGAATTGATGACTGAAAAAAATCAAAAATTAAATGATGTGGTTAATCAATATCTGAGGCCAGCTACCTTCCCAGTTGCGGTAAAAATTTACAAAAAAGGGGAAGAGGTACCCTTTAAGGTAAGGATGCCGATGAGAGATTTTAAGCATAGATTAGCTATTTGTCAGGGAATGACCATAGCCAGGAAATATGGTTGGACCCTGGCCTTTAGCCAGGAAGATCAAGCCTGTCCTTTAGCCCAGGTTGTTTTAGGTTATATCGAGGAACCTGATTTTATTAAAGACGGTAGTGTAGTTTATCCCCTTTATGCTGAAACTATGGAAGCTGGTGCTAAAACCCAGGCTTCTACCCCCAAGATGCCTCAGGCGGATACAGGTACAATAGTACTTGCTCCTCTGCATAGAGCTGAGTTTGATCCGGATGTAGTTGTTATTTATGGCAATGCTGCCCAAGTGGTGAGAATGATCCAAGGTGGTTTGTATAAGGAAGGCGGTTATATAGAATCCCGCTTTGCCGGTCGGG
>DUMD01000087.1 GCA_012840065.1 Clostridia bacterium | reverse complement strand
TCTTCACCTTTCTCTAAAACTGAAATTGAATAATTTTTTACCCTAGGTAATAGATTAGCCAACTCAGTTAGTTCATGGTAATGGGTAGCAAATAAAGTCCTACAACCTAAATTAGGATGATTGTGAATGTATTCAGTTACCGCCCAAGCTATGCTAATACCATCAAATGTACTCGTTCCTCTTCCTATTTCATCTAAGATAAGAAGACTTTTGGGAGTAGCATTTGTAAGTATAGATGCTACTTCATTCATCTCTATCATAAATGTGCTTTGACCTGTACTTAAATCATCAGAAGCTCCAACTCTGGTAAATATCCGATCTACAATGCCTATTTTAGCTTCTGATGCTGGGACAAAACTACCGATTTGTGCCATAAGGACTATTAAAGCCACTTGCCTCATAAAAGTAGATTTCCCAGCCATGTTTGGACCAGTAATAATTAAAATTTGATTATCAGAACAGTTTAAATAACAATCATTTGCAATAAATCCATCTGTTATATTGGTTTTTTCTACTACTGGATGCCGGCCATCTTTAATTATAATTTCATCAGAAAGGTCAATTATTGGCTTAGTATACCTATTAATAGAAGCGACTTCCGCCAGTGATACAAGGACATCTAAAACAGCTATAGCTTTGGCAGTTTGTTGAATTCTTGCTGCCTGACAACTAATTGATGCCCTAATTTCCTGAAAAAGTTCATATTCAATTTCATTCATTCTGCTTTCTGCCGATAAAATTAAATTTTCAATTTCCTTTAATTCCTGAGTAATAAATCTTTCAGAGTTTACTAAGGTTTGCTTACGTTCATACCTTGCAGGAACTAAATGTAAATTAGGTTTGGTAACTTCAATATAATAACCAAATACCTTGTTATAAGCTACTTTTAGAGATTTAATTCCTGTTTCATTTTTTTCTTTAGCTTCTAATTCGGCGAGCCATCTTTTGCCGCTATGGCTAGCTTCTCGTAATTTATCTAATTCTTTACTGTAGCCTGGTTTTATAATTCCACCTTCTTTAAGATTAAAAGGTGGATCATCAACGATAGATTGTTCTATTAATTTAACAAGATCAGTCAAAGGATCTATTTTGGCATTTATATCTTTTAAAAGTTGAGGTGTTAATTTACTTAATGTTTCTTTTATATCTGGTATACATAACAACGAATTTTTTAAGGCAATAAAATCTTTTGCATTAGCCCGTTCTAATACAATACGGCTAATGATTCTCTCTAAATCATAGATTTGTTTTAAAGATCTTTGCAGTTTTTTTCGTTCTATAGTATTGGTAAATAGACCTTCTACACTATCTAACCTTTCTTGAATTAAAGTTAAATTAATTAAGGGCCGTTCTATCCAATTTGCTAATAATCTAGACCCCATGGCAGTAACAGTTTGATCCAATATGTCTAAGAGGCTTCCTTGTTTCTTGTTAGTCATTATTGTTCTTGTTAGTTCCAAATTTCTACATGTAGATTGATCTAAAGTCATGTATTGATTAGTTTTAAACAAGCTAATGTTATTTATATGCTCAGGTTTTGATTTTTGAGTTTTTATCAGATAAGTTACTAAAATGCAGGCAGCTTTATAGGCTAAATTATAATTTTTTTCCTTAATAATTTGAAGTTCTTCAGCTATTATTTTTTCCTCTACAAACTTACTGGATTCTTCATATTCTATCCATTGGTTATCAACAACAGTAATAAGAGGATTTAAAATGTTTTTTATCGATTTAGATAGTTTATTACGGTTAAAATCTTGATTCCATAAACATTCCACCGGTTGCCAAATACTTATTTCATTAATTAATTCAATTTCTCCCTTTTCATTGGAAAATTGGTGGATATAGAATTCACCTGTAGAATTATCTACAACAGCTAAACCATACTCTCTATCTTCTTGATAGATAGCAATTAAATAATTATTCTTTTTTTCATCAAGTATTGATTGTTCAATGGCTGTACCTGGTGTTATAACTCTAACTACCTCTCTTTTAACCAATCCTTTACTAGTCTTAGGATCCTCAACTTGTTCACAAATTGCAATTTTATGTCCATTTTCAATTAGTTTTGCTATATAGCTATCAACAGCATGGTAAGGTACACCAGCCATTGGGACCTTGCGACCTTTACCAGCCTCTCTTGCGGTTAAAACAATTTCTAACTCACGGGATGCAATTTCTGCATCCTCCATAAACATTTCGTAAAAGTCTCCCATCCTAAACATGAGAATAGCGTCTTTATATTCTTGTTTTATTTCATAGTATTGTTTCATCATAGGAGTAAGTTCATTCAACAAAAGATCAACCTCCAGCTAAAATTTCTATAATCATTTATCTAAGATTTGACTTTATTATATCATATTGGTTTTTAAATATAAAAAGAGACCAGAAATCTGGTCTCAACAACAACCACTACAACCTGATGAACAGTTACCGCTACAACCTCCATCCCTGTCACCAGTTACAGCTCTTTCAATAATAAGATTTATTGTTTGGATAAGCTGGTTAAATCTACTTTGAGCCTGCAAATAATTTTGAATTTCTTCAATTTGCTGGACTTCTTCTTGTATTTTATAGAACTCTTCCAATTGTTCTTTGGGTATTTCTTTGCCAAGCATTTGATAATCTTTTAATTCTTCCTGTTTTTCAGATATCTTCTTTAATCCCTCAACAGCAGCTGGATTCTGATACATTTTTATCTCTGCTTCTCTCACTTCTGCTAGTTCTGGAGAATTAGCAATATCTTCTGCCAATTCCATTGCTTTCTCTAGAATAGACATTTTTTAACCTCCTAAATTAATCTTTTAAAATTTTTCCTTCCAATGTCCAAGTTTTTGCTTTGTCAATTTTCACCATAACCAATTGTCCAGTTAGTTGTTGGTCACCTGAAAATATAACTATTTTGTTTGTTCTTGTTCTTCCTGTTAGTTTTTCTGGATTGTTCTTACTTGTTCCTTCTACTAATACTTCTACAGTTTTACCAATATAATTTTTATTAAGCTCTAAACTAATTTCATTTTGTACAGATATCAACTGCTGCAAACGTTGTTTTTTTGTTTCTAGTGGTATTTGATTAGGTAAATTAGCTGCAGGTGTTCCTGAACGACGAGAGTAGATAAAAGTATAAGCTTGATCAAATTTTATTTTCTTTATAAAATTAAGTGTTTCTTCAAAGTCTTCTTCGGTTTCTCCAGGAAAACCAACAATTATATCAGTAGTAATACTAGCATTAGGATTAGATTGACGTATTTTTTCAACTAGGATCGCATATTGTGAGGTAGTATACCCCCTATTCATATCTCTTAATATTTTATCACAACCAGATTGAATTGGTAAATGAAAATGTTCGCATACCTTAGAAGAATTTTTAATCACCTGGATTAATTTATCGCTAAAATCTCTTGGATGGGAAGTCATGTATCTAATTCTTTCAATTCCAGGAATGTTGTCGATAGCTGCTAATAAATCTGCAAAATCTATATTTTCTCCTAAATCTTTTCCGTAAGAATTTACATTTTGACCTAATAAGGTAACTTCTTTAACACCTTCTTTTCCTAATTGTTCTATTTCCTCTATGATTTGTTTAAATGGCCTGCTTTTTTCCCTGCCTCTTACGTAGGGAACTATGCAGTAGGTACAAAAATTATTACATCCATACATGATATTTACTGAAGCTTTTATTTTTTGAGTAGTTAATTTAGATCTATTTTCTTCAATTTCATTTTCAATTTCAGCTCTTTCCTCAACAATATCTATTAACGTTTCTTTAGAGTTTTTTGCTCTAGTAATGAGTTCGGGCAGTTTGTGAAGATTGTTTGTTCCCAATATAAAGTCGACATGAGGGGCTTTTTTAGCAATTTTTTCCCTATCTTTTTGAGCCATACAACCGGCAACCCCAATTATTAAATCTGGATTATTATTCTTTAACCTTTTTATTTCACCAATTTTACCGTATATTTTCCTTTCTGCACTATCTCTAATACTACAGGTATTAAATAAAATTAAATCTGCTTGTGTAATATCTTCAGAAGGCTGATAGCCCAAGCCTTCTAATATGCCTCCTATAATCTCCGAATCTCGTTCGTTCATTTGGCAACCATAGGTTAGAATAGTATATTTTTTATTAGCTCTATCAAAAATACTTAGATCATTATTCGTAGTTTCATTATTAAAAAAAAGTAAGTTTGTTTTTTTACTTTGGTTTTTCCCCAATCATACATCCTCCTTTAAGATTTTTTTAATAAATTAATTATTTTTATTCTTCTTTTTCTAATTCGTTAAGAACCGTAATAAGGTCTGTTCTAGTTATGATTCCCAAAATTTCCGGAGTATCACCAGCGCTAACTACAATTATATAACTAATATTGTTTTTAATTATTTTTTCTAATATAATTTTTCACACTTTCATTCGAATAAGCAAGGGCAAAATTTATACTAGCAATATCTTTTTCCAGGAGATTATTTTCTTAATTTTTTAAAGCAGAGTTTAAATTATTTTTAGTAATAACTCCAGCTATTTGGTTATGTTTATTAACTAAAGTAATATTTTCATGCAGCGTATTAGGAAAAATTTCTTTTATTTTCTCTAAAGGAAAGTAAACAGAAATAGTTTCTACCTTCGGATTCATAATATCTTTTCCTAGCATTCTATTTATTGTCTTTTTCAATCTGGTTCAATCTGGCTTTTTCTAAATTTAATCCAAGGCGGGTGAAAAAACCGCTTGTCAAATCTTCGGGGTATAAATACTTAGCAAAGGATACACTGACCACACAGGTCAACATAAGCGGTAAAACCATTTTGTAATTATTGACAAGTTCAATAAGCAAAATTATTGCCGTTAAAGGAGCATGGTCTGTTCCAGCAAATAAAGCAGCCATTCCCACAAGAGCATATGCCCCTACAGGACTAGATAGATGTGGAAAAATGGAATTAACAATTATTCCAAAAGCACCTCCTACCATTGCACCAACAAAAAGAACAGGAGCAAAAACACCACCTGAACCACCTGATCCTATAGCAAACGAGGTAGCAAATATTTTTAAAAATGCGAGAGTAATAAATGGAATTAATGACAGATTTCCTTCTAAAGCTTCAAGAATAGTGTGATGTCCTGTACCGAGCACCTCAGGTATAAAATATCCAATAATACCAATTAATAATCCCCCTATAGCTGGTTTCATAAAAGATGGAATCTTAGGTAGTTTACTAAAAAAATCTCCTGTTGAATAAAATACTTTAACAAACAATGCTGCAAAACCACCTGTAATAAATCCTAGAATTAAATATAGGATTAACTCTTCCGGCGTTTTAAGACCGTATACCTGACTACCATAAGTAGGGATATCGCCTAATAAATTGAACCTTACTGCAGATGCAGATAAAGATGCTATAGTTACAAAAATAAAATTATGATAAGAAAACTTGTTAAGAATTATTTCTAAAGCAAAGAAAATACCTGCCAAAGGAGCATTAAATGCAGCTGAAACACTAGCTGCAGCACCACAAGCAATTAATGTTTTTGCAGCAGAACTGTGTTTGAAAAATTTATATCCTATTAAAGATCCTACAGTAGCTCCTAATTGTACCATTGGCCCTTCAGCCCCCACAGAACTGCCTGAACCAATAGCAATACCAGAGGTGATAGTTTTTGCAATAGTAACTTTAGGTGAAATTTTTCCATCTTTAAAAGTAACTGCATTAACAACTGCCGCAACTCCATGTCCTCTTGTACTTTTTGGAGCAAAAAAATGTAAGATAAGACCGACTAATAATCCCCCTAATGCAGGGATAAAAATATTCCTTATATTTCCATGCTCAATATAGCTGTTATTCCAAAACAAATTTTCTACAAAATTTGTGTAGTTAAAAAATAAATAAGTTAAAAAACCAGTTATTAAACCAAGGCAAGCTACAGAAAGAGATTTTATTACAAAGTTATTATAAATTTCTATGTTTAGTTTTTGCTTAGTGCATTGTTGATATTTCGATATCCGATAATTGTTAGACATCATAAATCCCTTCTTTTCTAACCAAAAAATGACTTATAATTTTATTAGTATTGGTACTAGAATGACTACTAAAAGCGATAGAATAAAACCATTAATAAATCCTAAAATTGCCGCTTGCCTTCCTCCGTATTTATTAATGAGAGGAAGAGTTGTATCCATGGTTGTTGCACCACCAGGAGCAATCAATAAAGAAGAATTTTTATTTTTTGCTAAAATAGGTATAAGAATTATTGTTAATATTTCCCTTGCTACATTAGTTAGAAAAGCTAAGGCGGCAATTTCTACACTATAAGTCTGGGCAATTATAATACTGGAAAAGCTGTACCAACCTAAACCAGCTCCGATTGCACTTGCTTCGTTAAAAGGAAGTTTTAGAAATAAACCAAATAAAGCTGAACCTAATATGCTTCCTACTGCCACATTGAAAGGAATTAAAAAAGCCTTCGTGCCTAACTGTTGAATATCTTGAACTATTTTGCGATTTTTACCCAAGTCAAGACCAACACAAAAAATTAAGAAATATAGGATCAAACAAGCTATTTGTGAAATATCAATATTTATCCCCGAAGATTGAAGGAATGAACCTGTAATTATACCTAGCAGTACTGCCCCTATTATAAAGATTGTCACTCTTCTATCTCCCTTTCTTTGTTTTGACTATCTATAATAGTTACTTTTTCTAATAGAATAACTAAACTTAAACTTCCTAGAATTGCTCCACCGGCTAAAATAAAAGACTTCAATCCTAAAGTAGGCAAATTAGCCATAACTTTTTCATTGACACCAATTTGTATACCCATAATAAATAACAAAAAAATCAACCCAAAGGTTGTGATTTTTCCTAAATACTTATAAAATCTATCAGAAAAATTACAGACATAACTAATTATAAATCCAGCAGCTAAGGACAGTATAACTTGAATCATTTTTACTTCCTCCAATTATAAGCTCAATTGTACAACGGCATACAACATCATTATAGCATAATACTGTTAAAGCATAAAGAGTTTAAGCTTCCGTTACAACGGAAACCTAAACTCTTTATGCTTAAAATTAAAGTTCACTTTCGTTTATTTGAGAGGATTGTTCGTCGTTATTAACATTATTATCATCATTAGGAGGTAGATTTAATCTATCATCTACTGGATTTTGAGTGTTTGGGACTTTCTTTGTTCCATAGATAATTACAGTATCTGTTGGTCTATAATAATCTTGGGATAACAATTCTCGTTTTTCTTCCCCCGTTTTGCTTTGGACAATTCTCCATGTTTTTACTTTATATCCTTTAGATCCCTCGATTACTTTTTCTTCTCCCTCTGGAAGAGTAGGATCCGCTTGTCTTACTATTTTAGGTTCTATAACTTCTACGATGCTGGAAACAATTTTAACTTGGTTATTATTTGGCTTGGTTCCGTAAATTTTTATGGTTAGCTTATTATGATTTACTTGACTAATTAAATAAATATAGTGTTCGCTATTGTTTCTAAATTTAAAATCAATTCCTCCATAAGTAACAGTTGCATCTCTTCCTAGATCCACATAAGAACTGGGCAAGGAATGATTAGTCCTTTGAGTTATTTCTAAGTTTGAAAGCAAAACAGCATTGTAAAGGGTTGATGATACCTGACAAACTCCTCCTCCTATGCCGGGGGTAAGTTTCCCATTTACTATGACGGGAGCTTCTTGATAACCCTGAGCAGAACTACGGGGGCCAACTATTTTGTTAAATGAAAATTCCTCACCTGGAGCTAACATTAGCTTATTAATGGCTGAAGCTGCTATCTTTATATTATTAGTTCTACTGAGGTTATTGGGATTAAAAGTAGTTGTAAAGGCTCCCATTAACTCTTTGATTCCTTTTTTCTGTAATGATTGGGTTGTTACCTTTGGTTGTATTTCATTTACTACAATTTTAATTTCGTAATTAGGTTTTAATGCCGATTCAAGGGCCTTTTCAAAATTTGCAATAGTTTTCTCAATATCTAATTTTTTTCCGGAGTGGCTGTCGGTTATAGTAATTTCATCATTCGGGCTAATTATTAATTCTGCATTTTTAGGTTCAACGTTAATCTCGGATGCCAATCTATTTAAAATATTATTTAATTTTTCTTTTTCATAGGTAAATTTTAAGGGTAAATTAACACCATTTTTAGCAATATAAAATCTATTCTGAACGTTCTTCAAAAGATTTTCTTTCCTCCCTAGTAAATAAGCATCATTTACAATTGCATCTACATCGAGTTCAGCTCCTATTTCTTTAGGAGAAATGGTATGATAAATTTTGTTGTTATACGAAAAACTTATCAGACTTTCTTCCACAAACTTTTGTTTACTTTTAATTAATTCCTTGGCATCATTTATGGTTAACCCGCCTAAATTCCATTCTCCAATATAAATGCCTTTAAAAATTTTTTCATTGTTAAGATAGTAATCAGCAGTTAAACCTACACTCGATCCAGTCAAAAGAATAAGAATTGTTACTAGTGTAAAAAATAAGGATTTAGACTTTTTTATATTGGTTACTAATTTCATTTTATTTGCGCCCCCATTAAGTTTACTAATAATTTAATCTAATAAAAAATAATAGTTCAAAAATCCTTTAATTTTATTATATTTATTATTATTTACAAATAAATTACAAAAACATAAATAATTATTATATATGTTCATTTTGCTTCATTTTACTAGATTTTTCAAAAAAACGCCTCTGCACATTTTTTATAAATAATTATTAGGAAAAATTTAAGTTCCTTTTCTTTTTAATTATGTAATAATAACCAATCTTTAAAATATCATATACTAGAATAATTCATTAAGAAGGTGATTGATGATGCCAAAACTAGAAAAAAGGAAAAAATTTATAGTACTTACTTGTATATTAACAGTTTTTTTGATAGCTTTTTTCAGCGAGTTAACTATTTTAAGAAAAAAAACAAAATCCAGTGATAATTATGTTTTGCTATATTTTGCAAAAGCCAATTCAAATACTTCAAGTTTACATCCCCAGTTAACAACTATTAATCTGCCTACAACTGTTTTTAATAATACCTCAGAACAATCCATAATTTTAATTCAATACATTCAAGCTGTTCTAGAAGAGTTGATTAAAGGACCAGTAGAAACCGATTCTGAATTAATACCTACCATACCAACTAATACAAAAGTAAATAGCGTAATTATAAATGAAAATACGGCTTATATAGATTTTTCCAGAGAAATTGTTGATGATTTTTGGGGCGGAGCTGACAATGAAAAATTAACTATTTACTCAATAGTAAATACTGTAACCCAATTTTCTCCTATAAAACAGGTTCAAATTTCCGTAGAGGGAAGTTCCGACGTTAGTATAGGAGGGCATTATTTGCTTGACAGGCCTTTTAAAAGAAACAATAATCTTATTCAATATAAGTAGAGTCATCTTGAATAAATGAAATGATCATAAACTAATAATATTTGCCTGTTTTTATCTTTATTTTTTATTCCCCTTATTTCTATCTTATTAATCGAATAATTATTTTTGTTAATCCAGATATATGCCTCAATTTTATCCCAAAATATATCTAGCATGTAAGGACTTTTATTTAAGTTAAAAGTAAAAATATAATGGTTTCCTAATTTTTCAGTAAGACTCCAATTTCTACCCTCTTCAACCATTCGGTAAGGCAATAGCAAGATATCTTCTAAACTGTCTATTTGGGTTAACTGCCAAAAGCCATTTATTAATTGGTATACTTTATTTTCACGCTGGAATAAGTTTATATTTTTACCCATTAAAACACCAGATAATTTAATAGAGTTATCATTTTTTACCCAAACTGAATAATTATCAAATATCTCCTCTTGTCTGCCGTTTTTTAAGATAATTTTGTAAGAATAACTGTAATTGAGACCGGACTGACCTAAAGCTTTGACTTTTAAAAGAATTTTTTCTTCTTGTGGTATCTCGTTGCAAAGATTTAACCAGTAAAAAATAACAAATGCGCTTATGCTGCAAACAACAATTAATTTAAAAGTTTTATTTAGTCTAAATTTTTGCAGCATGTTCAAAACTTCCCCCTAGTAAACTCTGCTTTATATAAATAATATGATTTTAATTATCTGATTAATAACTTTAACAAAGACAAATAAAAAAGATAAGAACTCTGGATTATAGATCCAAGGGTTCTTATCTTTCTTTTTTTATTCTTTATCCTAAGCGAGCTTTTATTATCTTCATTTTTTGAACACTAGAATAAGGTACCTTATTCGTTCCAATCTGGCTACTAGCTGCCCTCTCCCCTCCATGAAAATCTGATCCGCCAGTAATTATTAAATTATATTGAAGTGCTATTTTTTTTAGCTTTATTTTAGTTTGGTTAGAATGATCAGAATGAAATACTTCTAAACCTAATAAACCGTTTTTTATTAATTCTTTTAAATATTGCAAATCAAAATTTTCACCCGGATGAGCTAAAACAGGAATTCCATTTGCTTTCCTGATAAATTTCACAGCATCTGTTGGTGTTAATTTGAATCTAGGAACATAAGCCGGTCTTCCTTTACCTATCAAGGTATCAAAGGCTTCTTTATTTGAAGAAACATAGCCTGCTTCTACTAAACAACGTGCTATATGTGGACGACCAACAGCAGAATTTTGAGAAATTTCTTTTAATCTTAATAGAGATATTGGCTTTCCAAGTTTTTCTAAAATATCTACCATTTTTTTGGCTCTTTCTTCTCTATCATTTCTTAATTTTACAAGTAATTCTTGAAAAAAAGGTAATTCATAATCGAGGTAGTAACCAAGAAGATGAATTTCTTCGTTGTCATATTCTGTATTTATTTCTACCCCCGGAATAACTTCTAGATTATGTATATTTCCTGCTTTTACTGCAGGAAATATACCATCTGTTGTATCATGATCAGTAATAGCAATTGCTTTTAAACCAATACTTGCTGCTTGTTTTACTACTTCTTCAGGCGATAAAACACCGTCCGAAGCTGTTGTATGAATATGTAGATCTGCATACAATTTGTTACCCCCGTTATTCAAATGTTTTTACTAAATTAGCTAGGGTCCTCACCCCAAAACCAGTCGCACCTTTCACTAAATAAGATTTATCTTTTTCTGTCCAAGCTGTACCAGCAATATCTAGGTGTACCCAAGAAACTTGAGGCGAAATAAACTCTCCGATAAATAACCCCCCAGTAATTGTTCCAGCATATCTGCCTCCAGTATTCTTTAGATCGGCTATATCGCTTTTCAAAAGTTCTTTGAATTCCTCATCATTAGGCAAGCACCAAAATTTTTCGCCACTGTTTTTCCCGGCCTGAATAACCTGTTTTATAAGTTTTTCATCATTACCAATTAGTGCACTATAATTCTTTCCTAAAGCTATTAAGCAGGCTCCTGTAAGGGTAGCAATATCTATAACTGTTGATGCTCCTAATTTGCAGGCATAAGCAACTGCATCAGCTAATACAAGTCTGCCCTCAGCATCAGTATTAATTATTTCTACAGTTTTTCCAGCTAAACCTTTGTAAACATCACCAGGTTTTGTTGCTTTTCCACTTGGCATGTTTTCTACAGCACCAATAATTCCCAAAACATTAACCTGAGGTTTCAGTTGAGCAATTACTTGCATCGCACCCAATACTGCAGCTCCCCCTGCCATGTCATTTTTCATTTCATGCATTCTTTCTGCAGGTTTAAGAGATATTCCACCACTATCAAAAGTTAACCCCTTCCCTACTAAAGCAATAGTATTAGCGTTTTCCTTTCCTGAATTATATTTCAAGGTAATTAATTGCGGAGGATGTTCACTACCTTGGCCAACTGAATACATTAGCTCCATTTTTTCTTCTTTTATTTTTTCCCCAGAAAGAATATCAATATCTAAACCATATTGAACAGCAACTTCCTTTGCTTTATCAGCAAAAGCTGATGGAGTAAGCTGATTAGCAGGAGAATTTACTAGATCTCTAGCCATGTTTACTGCCCAAGCATATATGCATCCGATTTCTATTCCAGAATTTATTTTTTCAATTTTGGCTGGCTCATTTTCAATTAGTAATAACTTTTCTATTGCATAATTTGAGTAAGAATTTTTTTTAGTTTTTAATTTGGTGAATTTATAGTTTGCCAACAAAGAACCCTCGGTTATAGCTTGGGCTACCAATTCTAAGGAAGCTGCAATATCACTACTATTGGGAACTTCTGTGGCAATAATCCGGGCATTTATTTTCTGCGCTGTTCTTATTCCATAGCCCGCTGCCAATCTAATAGTTTCGAGATTACATTTTTCTTTTTCCCCCATTCCAACAATAATAACTTTTTTAGCTCCAATCTTACCATATGTATGAATTATTGTTGTTTCTCCTAATTTTCCTTTTATTTCTCCCTCACCAATTAACTGTGAAACAATATTTTCTAAATATTGATCTAAAATTTTCAGAGTACCGGTTGGTTTTAATTTATCAGAAAAAATATAAGAAAGAATACAGTCACAATTTACTTTTGTAAAATCTTCATTCATAGCTAAAATCTCCATGTGACATCATCCCCTTTGATTATTTTATACAATCTATTTTAACACTTCTTTTATAACTCTCATACTATTTAAACCTAAAATTTTATTTACTTCAGATTTACTAAAACCATATTTATATAATGATAACTCTAAAACTTTGATTTTTGAAATATCTTCTAGACCTTCAGGAAAAATTTCAATCCCTTCAAAGTCTGAACCTATTCCAACATAGTCAATACCTACTAAATCTACAACATAAATTATGTGTTTGACAATATCATCAACAGTAGCATGATTTTGGTCGTTTAAAAAAGGAGGATAAAAGGTTATACCTAAAACCCCGTTAATTTCAGCCAAAGCCTTAATTTGCTCGTCGCTTAGATTTCTAGGATGATTGCAAATTGATTTACAATTGCCATGGGTAACAAGCACAGGTGCAGTGGATATATTTATAGCATCAAAGAAACCTTTTTTAGATATATGGGCTAAATCTACTAGTATACCCAAATCATTCATTTCCCTTATTAATTTTTTCCCGAATAAGGTTAGACCTCCTCCGCTCTCATCCTCCCATACCCCGTCGGCAATTTGATTTCTTTGATTCCAAGTAAGTCCAATTGATCTTACACCTAAGCGATAAAACAAATGCAGTAAGTTTAAATCATCTTCAATTGGTTCTCCGCCTTCTAAGGCTAATAGTAATTTAACTTTATTTTTATTATCTTCTAAATCTGCAGTTGTTTTTACCATTTTTAAATTTCGGCTATACTTTTCTATTATTTTATGGAATAGCTCAATTTGTTGTAAACCTTTTTTGAGCGCTAAATGAGGTTTAAACTGTTTATCTACATATACTGCCCAAAATTGTAGATCTAATTTACTTTTAATTAATTTAGGTAGGTCTATCTGTGCACATTCATTATCTTTCTCAAATTCATAATTACTTTTATCATTAAACATTCTAGATAAAATATCTGTATGCATATCAACAATCATTCCTCCTCTAGTCACCTCCAAATTATTAAAAAATAAAAAAGACCTGCTTATTTATATAAATAAACAGGTCTTTTATATGCATGTTCATATAAATAATATTTTTTACCTACATTCACAAAACAATAATTATCTAGGTTCTACAATTAATTTAATTGCTGTTCTTTCTTCGCCGTCAATCATGATATCAGTAAAAGCTGGAATACAAATAAGATCAACACCACTAGGAGCAACAAATCCTCTTGCAATTGCAACGGCTTTCACTGCTTGATTAAGTGCTCCTGCCCCAATAGCTTGAATTTCTGCGCAACCACGTTCTCTAAGTACGCCTGCTAAGGCCCCTGCTACTGAATTAGGGCTTGATTTTGCTGAAACTTTTAATACTTCCATGACAAATACCTCCTTAGCTATTGTTAATTTTTTACTAATATATATTCTATTGGACTTTTCAAAATCCTCTTTAAGAAGGAACTTTTTTGATTATTTATAAAATTTCTTTCAATAATGTTAAAATTTTACACACAAGTTTCATTTATTCTTTTAATAGAAAAGGCCTTTCCAGTATTTTCATCAATCTCTACAACAACTCCTTGCACCTCTACAGGACCTTTAGCTACCTCAAACCTAACAGGCATCCTAGTTAAAAACTTTTTGATTACCAGCTTAGCATCAACGCCAAGAACAGAATCACTGGGGCCTACCATTCCTAAATCAGTTATATAAGCTGTTCCTCCAGGAAAAATTTTTTCATCAGCAGTTTGGACATGAGTATGGGTACCGCACAAAGCAGTAATATGTCCATCAAGGTATTTTGCTAGTGCTATTTTTTCTGCAGTAGCTTCTGCATGGAAATCTAAAACTATTATTTGAGTTTGTTTTTTCAATTGTTCTATTATTTCCATAGCTGTCCTAAAAGGGCAAGCCAAGTCTTCCATAAAGACAGTTCCCGATAGGTTAAATATCCCTATCTTGAGATCTGGTTTAATAGAATAAACATTCATCCCCAACCCGGGAGTTCCAGGAGGATAATTAGCCGGCCTTAAAATTCGAGGTTCTCGTTCTAAAAGTTGTATTGCTTCTTTTTTATCCCATACATGATTACCTGTAGTAATTACATTAACTCCAGCAGCAAAAAGCTCTTCAGCAACTTTTTCCGTTATTCCTACTCCACCGGCAGAGTTTTCTCCATTAGCTATAACAAAATCTACCTCATGTTTTTTTTTGAGTTGAGGTAATATTTGTTTAACTGCTCTCCTTCCTGGTCTTCCGATAATATCTCCTAACATTGCAACTTTCATTTTTAGCCTCCATAATATTATGTATTTTGGTTTGATTTATTAGCTATAATATCCAGATGAATCCGTGATATTCTATTTATTAAAAACTAAAACTTTTCCTCTTTCCCGAAAAGCAAATAGAGTCTTTTTTAATTTTGTCTGTCTAAGAAGATCTAACATATTTTCAATTAATTCTTCCTGAAATTGGATTTCTTCCTCAATTAACATTTGTTTTTCTTCAACTATCAAAAAATTAGCAAAATAATATTTTACAAATTCGTTAATAAAAGATATTTCTTCTCCAGTTATGGTTTGCAGATCCCTTTTAATAGCAATTATAACAAAGTTTTCATAATATATTTTATTAATAGTAATTGGTACTGATTTTATGCCAACAAGATTGAGGTATGCGTTAAAACTATTAATAAAATTTTGGTCAAAGTTTTCTATTATTTCTTTTCCATAACTTCCTTTTACCATAAAAGAAAACTTTAACTCTCTCGTCTCAGATAAAAAATTAACCGCCCCTAAACTTGGATAACGAACTAAAATAGATATTAAAAGATTTATGCTATTTGAAATATCATTATCAGAATTGTTAATATGACTTGGAACCATTATATCACCTTCAATATATAAAATGTTTAGTATATTTTCTGGATAAGCTTAAAATATTCCTTCATTTTATTTTATAATTCTACCTGTACAATTTTCCAGTCTTTTAAGCCATTTTTCTAAAATTTATTAGTTTGGTTTTAAAAATAAAAGGAGGGTATTTAATATCCTCCTTTTACTTTCTTATTTAGCATATTCGACTGCTCTTGTTTCACGGATAACCGTAACCTTAATTTGTCCCGGATATTCTAATTGTTCTTCAATCTTCTTAACAATTTCCCTTGCTAATCTTGCACTTTCAATATCATCAATTTTATCTGGTTTGACCATAATCCTTACTTCTCTACCAGCTTGGATAGCATAGGATTTTTCTACCCCTTCAAATGAATCAGCTATCTCTTCTAATTTTTCCAACCTCTTAATATAGGTTTCTAAAGTTTCGCGCCGAGCACCCGGCCTAGCTGCAGATATAGCATCAGCTGCTTGCACTAAAACTGCTTCAATTGTCTTAGGCTCTTCATCACCATGATGAGCTGCAATTGCATGCACAACTTCTGGATTTTCCTTGTATTTTCTGGCTAACTCTGCACCAATTACAACATGTGGCCCTTCCAATTCATGGTCAACAGCTTTGCCAATATCATGCAACAAACCTGCTCGTTTAGCTATTGTTGCATCAGCTCCTAATTCTTCTGCCATTATTGCTGCTAAATGAGCTACTTCTATTGAGTGTTTAAGAACATTCTGACCATAACTAGTCCTATATTTTAATCTTCCTAATAACCTAATTATTTCCGGATGTAAACCATGAACTCCGGTTTCAAAGGTAGCAATTTCACCTTCTTCTCTAATTTTGTTATCAACTTCTTTTTGAGCCTTTTCAACCATCTCTTCAATGCGGGCAGGATGTATACGTCCATCAGAAATTAGCTTTTCTAAAGCTATTCTAGCTACTTCTCTTCTGATAGGATCAAAACCTGAGAGTATTACGGCTTCTGGCGTATCATCAATAATTAAATCTATCCCCGTTAAAGTTTCTAAAGTACGGATATTTCTCCCTTCACGACCAATAATCCGTCCTTTCATTTCATCATTAGGCAATGCAACAACCGAAACTGTAGTTTCGGCAACATGATCAGCTGCACATTTTTGGATTGCCAAAGTAATTATTTCTCTAGCACGTTTTTCAGCTTCCTCTTTAGCTTGAGTTTCAACTTCTTTAATCATAATTGCAGCTTCGCGTTTT
>DUMD01000086.1 GCA_012840065.1 Clostridia bacterium | reverse complement strand
TTCATTCTCCCTAGCATATTTTTCAATCAAAGAACGATGGGAATAGGGATAGAAAGGCCGAAGTAACATACCGGAAAAAAATAAGTAAAAGGTTAAAATAAAAAGTATAATTAATACAAGTGGAAGCCGCAGTTTTCTAAAATCAATAACCAATGATTTCACTCCATTTTATGCAAGCTTAATTTTAGCTAGTTTTATTTATTATATTTTACTATTAGAAAAAATTATTTTATGAATTTATTTATTTATTCATAATTTCTTCCCATATTTTTAATACTTGTTTTCTAGTATGTTCAATACCCTTTGAATTATCGATTATTCTATCGGCAAAAGCACATTTATCCTTTAAGGACATTTGAGCGTTAATTCGAGCCTCTGCCTGTTCCGGAGACAAACCGTCCCTCATTTGCAAACGCTGAAGTTGGGTCTCCCTATCCACATAAACCAACCAAACCTCATCCACCATCTCCATCATATTTAACTCAATCAACAAGGGAACATCTACTAATAACAGCCCTTTGGCATTAGGATCCTTTAATTCAGCTATTCTGGATTTAATAGTATTAATAATTACCGGATGAGTTAATTTATTAATTAAAGCCAATTGTTCAGGATTATTAAAAACCAACTCGCCCAACTTTTTTCTGTTAATAGTCTGATCAGGAAGCAAAATATCCTGACCAAAATGCTCCACAATCTTTTTCCAGGCCGGCTGGCCAGGTTCAACAACCTCTCTGGCAATCAGATCAGCGTCAATAATTGTAGCACCAAGTTCTCTAAAAATATTAGTTACTGTACTCTTTCCGCTAGCTATTCCCCCGGTTATTCCAGCAACCAGCATTTTCTCTCCCCCTCCGTAAAACTAAGACTAAAAATAATCACATCAATTGTTCCCACAGATTATATAACTCAGCTAAACGTTCATTTGTTGCTTCGTAATCCTTACTTGCCTGCCTAACTTTTTCCGAATCCAGGTAAGTATCCGAATTTCCTAAAATCTCCGCCAGTTCAGCTAACTGTTGTTCTAATTCCATAATTTCCTCTTCAATTTGTTTAAGGGAAAATTGTTCTTGTTTCTTCCCCCGGGATTTGTTTTTTTCCTGGATTGTTTTTTTCTTTTTTTCAGCCTGCTGTTCTTTTAGAAGTTGTTCTTCTTCATTTTTCTTTTGTTTATAATAAGTATAATTACCCAAATAAGAAGTTAATTTTCCGTCCTTAAGTTCAATAATTTTCTCAGTTACCTGATCCAAAAAATATCTATTATGAGAAACAGTAAGTACTGTTCCACTAAAATCCTTAAGGGCATTTTCCAAAACTTCCTGAGCTTGAATATCTAAATGGTTAGTCGGCTCATCCAAAATTAAAAAATTAGCCTCTCCTAAGACAAGATGAGCTAAAGCTACCCGACTTTGTTCTCCTCCGCTTAGACTGCCTATAGTTTTAAAAACATCGTCATTACTAAATAAGAATTTTCCTAAATGGTTTCTGGCTTCCTCCTCACTTAGAGGTTTTGCTTCCCGAATAAAATCAAGAATGGTTTTTTGCAAAGGTAAATGTTCTAAAGTCTGGCTATAATAACCAACTTTAACCCGCTGGCCGAAAACAACCCTTCCGAATGTAGGTGTTAAATCACCGCTGACAATTTTACACAGGGTGGTTTTACCTGCTCCATTGGGGCCAACCAAACCAATTCGCTCACCACTTCTAATTAATAAGTTTAAGTTAGAAAAAA
The DNA here is from genome assembly GCA_012840065.1 of Clostridia bacterium. Taxonomy (GTDB): domain Bacteria; phylum Bacillota; class DUMD01; order DUMD01; family DUMD01; genus DUMD01. The sequence continues at coordinate 7,144 of DUMD01000086.1, read as the reverse complement.
TTACCTTATCATTATAACGCATCCCAACATCTATGAGTTCACGGACCATATTGCCCGTTCCTCCCTGAGTCGTAAACTTTAACCCCATTTTTTTCCTTTTAAAAGAGGGTAAATGGATAGGCTTCATCCTTTCCAACATTTTTTTTCTTCCCCTGGCCTGCCTAGCATTTACTCCGGCCTGGTTTTTTCTTATATAATCATTTAGTTTGGCTACTCTTTCCTGTTGTTTATCATATTCTCTCAATAAAGCAGTAAGGCGCTGCTTCTTTTTAACAACGAACTGGTCATAATTACCCTGGTAAGATGTTATTTTCCCCTCTTCCAAATCCCATATTTTGGTAGCAATATTATTTAAAAAGTAACGGTCATGGGATATTACAATTACAGCACCGGTAAAATCCCGCAAAAAACCTTCCAGCCATTCAATTGCCTCCAAATCAAGATGATTAGTTGGTTCGTCTAGCAGCAACAAATCAGATTCAGTTAAAAGAAGTTTAGCTAAAAGAACCCTCCTTTGCTGACCGCCGCTCATCGTGCTTATTTTTTGATTAAATTGTTCTTCCGAAAATCCAAGTCCTTTAAGGACTCCCCGCACTTTACTCTCGCAGGAATAACCATTGGCCTGTTTGTACTGCTCGCTTAGAGAATCATACTCCTCCATCTTTTTAGCCAATTTTTTAGGATCGGAAAAAACCGTTTCTAAACTCATCTCTTTTTCTACCTGTCTAATTTTTGCCCTCAAATTTAAAAGGTCCTTAAAAACAGATAGGACCTCAGAAAACAGCTCTGCTTCTGTAGAAAAGTTTCCCTGCTGTTCGAGATAACCAATTTTACAACTTTTAAGCCAGCTTATTTCTCCCCCGTCTGGGGAGGATATTCCCGCTATGATTTTTAACAAGGTTGATTTACCGGCACCATTTGGACCCACTAAACCTATCTTATCCTTTTCTTCTATCAGTTCTGTCACACCATTCAATACAGTTTGAACTCCGTATTCTTTAATTAAATTTTTGACCTGTAGTATGACCATAACCTAAAACCCTCCCGAAGCTATTTCCCTTGACATCTAGGGCAAAAATAGGTACTTCTTCCTCCCAGCTTTATCCTGGATATCTCCGTTCCACAACGACTGCAGGGAAGACCTTTTTGTCCATAAGCCTTTAAATAATTCTGAAATTCCCCTTTTCTACCCTCTGCATCAAGATAATCAGAAATAGTCGTCCCTCTATGCTTTATCCCTTCCTGCAATACATCCTTTATTGCCCAATATAAATCCGTAGCTTGTTTCTCAGTTAACAGATTAGCAGGACAATTAGGATTTATTTTAGCAGCATATAAACTTTCGTCCACATAAATATTTCCCAGTCCGGAAATAAAAGTCTGATCTAAAAGAAGAGATTTTATTTTTGTTTTCCTAATTTTTAAACTTTTAATCCACCAATCTAAATCAAATTCCCGATCAAAGGGGTCTGGCCCAAGCTTATTAAGACCTGGGAAAGTTGCAAATTCCTCCGGTTTAAAATAATGCATGGTTCCAAAACCTCTAATATCTACAAACCTCAACTCTTTTCCTGCAGGAAGCTCAAAAACCACCTGAGTATGTTTATATTCTTCCTGGTTTGCATCAACAAAAAGAAACTGTCCGGTCATTCTAAGATGTACCACCAATATATTCCCGGACAAAAACTTTAAAAGCAGATATTTACCTTTTCTGCCTATTTCGCTAAATTCCTCCCCTACTAATCCCTTTTCAAATTCATCCACTTTAGGGTATTTTACAGTATATTGGTTAAACACCTTTACTTTTTTTATTTGCATACCGATAATTCTTTTTTGCAGGCTTCTTCTAACTGTTTCAACTTCTGGTAATTCAGGCATTTTAGCTTGTTACCTCCTAATCCACATTAATTTTTTGCATCGAATACCAGTCATCCCCTGCCTTGACTTCAACAATTAAAGGAACTTTTAATTTCACTGCCTGTTCCATCTCAGTCTTAACTATTTTAGCAACTTCAGCAAACTCATCATCAGGCACTTCAAAAATTAGTTCGTCATGAACCTGAAGCAACATCCGTGTTTTAAATCCTCTTTCTTCCAGGGAGTTATATACATTGATCATTGCAACCTTAATAATATCGGCAGCGCTTCCCTGAATAGGGGTATTAACAGCAGTTCTTTCAGCAAACTGCCTGATATTTTTGTTTTTACTGTGAATATCAGGCAGATACCTTCTCCGGTTGAGCAGAGTAGTTACATACCCCTGTTCTTTAGCCTGTTCGATAACAGTTTTTATATAGTCGCTAACCCCCTGATAACGAGCAAAATAATTTTTAATGTACTTGCTGGCTTCTTTCGTACTAACGCCCAAATCCCTTGCCAATCTGAAATCACTCATTCCATAGATAATACCAAAATTAATTGTCTTAGCTTTATCCCGCATCTCCGGGGTCACTGCCTCCAAGGGTACGTTAAAAATTTCAGAGGCCGTCCTCCGATGAATATCCCCTCCATTCAGAAAGGTTTCAATTAAACTGCGGTCATTGGCAATATGGGCCAATACTCTTAATTCTATTTGAGAATAGTCAGCTCCTAATAACTTAAATCCCTTATCAGGTACAAATATCTTACGAATTCTTCTTCCCACCTCGAGCCGAATAGGTATATTCTGCAAGTTAGGCTCTGTGCTGCTCAGCCTGCCAGTGGTAGTAACCGTCTGATTAAAAGTAGTATGAATCCTCTTAGTCCTAGGATCAATCAGAGGAGCAATTCCATCCAAATAGGTAGATTTTAATTTAGTTAACTGCCTATATTCCAAAATTTTTTCTATTATAGGATGCCTGTCAATCAAAGCATCCAAAACCTCAGCATTAGTAGAGTATCCTGTTTTTGTCTTCTTTATCACCGGTAAGCCTAATTTCTCAAAAAGGATTGCCCCTAATTGTTTTGGAGAGTTAAGATTAAAATGTTCTCCGGCTAACTCATAAACTTCATTCTCTAATTGGCTTATTTGAGCAGATAATTCCTCAGACATTTCCCGCAATTTTTCCTGATCAACCATAACCCCAGCACATTCCATACCTGCCAAGACCTTAACCAGGGGAATTTCCACCTGATTGAAAAGTTCCTCTAAACCATTTTCTTTAAGCTTACTAGACATGGGTTCTACCAATTTATAAATAACACTGGCTGATAAAACCAGATCATCAATTTCTTGTTTAGCTTGGTCAGAGCTAACCTCCCCCCTATTACCGGCCGTCTTAGGCAAAACAGGCAGTTCTAAATTCAAATATTCCAAAGCCAAATCGGCTAACCGATATTCAGAACGGGAAGGGTCAAGCAAATAAGCAGCTAAAGAAGTATCAAAAGCAAGTCCTTCTGTTTTTATCCCCTTTTTTAAAAAGTATAAATGAACAGGTTTATAAAGATGGGCAAATTTCTTGATTTCCCCAGACTCTAACAAGGGTTTTACCAAACTAATCCCGTCTTGAATACCTAAAGAAGTAAAATCTAAATATGCTGTCTTATCTTTTCCCCAACTAAAGGCTATCCCAGCTAATTCATGTTTAGAATCAAATCGAGCCGCAATAGCAATCCCTTCTTTTATCTGCATCAGTTTAGAAGCAAATTGTTCCAGTGCATCTAAATCACAGATAATTTGGTAAGAGGGAGATGGACAATTATTTTCCTGGCCATTAATGAGTTCCAATTGCTGCGGAACAATTTTATCCAGCAAAGAACGAAATTCTAGGCGATTAAACAGATTCAATAACTTTTCCCGATCCATTTGTCCTATTCTGCATCGTTCCAAATCAAACTGATAAGGTACGTATCGGTCAATGGTAGCTAATTTCTTGCTGATTGAGGCTAAATCTTTATGTTCTATTAATTTTTCCTGCAGTTTTTTACCCTTTACCTGCTCAATATTTTCAAAAATGTTTTCGATGCTTTCAAATTCCTGCAGAAGTTTCAAAGCTGTTTTCTCACCTATTCCAGGCACCCCTGGGATATTATCCGATTTATCGCCCATCAAACCTTTTAAATCAATAATTTTAATAGGTTCGAAACCGAATTTATCTTTTACAGTCTGAAGCGTATATTCCTCTAATTCCGAAATCCCTTTCCTGGTTAATAAAACAGTGGTTTGCTCAGAAACAAGCTGTAAAGCATCCTGATCCCCTGTTACAATCTTAACTTCAAAATTGTTTTCCTCTGCTATCCTGGACATAGTGCCGATCAAATCGTCTCCTTCATAACCGGCAAGTTCCATAATCGGTATTCCGTATCCTTCTATAACTTCACGAATTGCAGAAAATTGTAAACTTAATTCATCAGGCATTTTAGGCCGATTTGCCTTATATTGTTCATATTGTTCTTTTCTAAAAGTGGGCCCAGATTTATCCATCGCAACCGCCGCCAGGTCTGGTTTCTCTTTATCTAATAGTTGCATAAGCATTTTTGTAAAACCAAAAACCGCGTTAGTGTATTCACCTTTTGTCGTAGTCAAAAGAGGAAGTGCATAAAAAGCACGATAAATCAAGCTGCTTCCATCAATTAATAAAAACTTTTTTCTCTCCAAAATTATTACACCTCACATCAACTTGCTGAATACTCTTAGTATTTCACCATAAAAGAAGAAAAACCCTTTCCTAGGAAAAATAAAGGAAGCCATTTCTCGAATTCGAGAAATGGCTTCCTTTATTTTTCCTAAAGATCATAAACTACTTTTATCTGCACACTTACAGTAACACTACCGGGAATAATAGGAGTAGCGCTAACCCTCTGGACCATATCCTCTTTTTCCACTCCATATTGACTAATAAAGTCCATCCGACTTCCGCCAAGTTCTTCAATTGTTCTAATCTGTTTCAGAGAAATGCCAAAAGCTTTGGTTAAACTGGCTGCTTTTGCTGATGCATCTTTAGCAGCAGCTTCTAAAGCCTGAAGGTATAAATCCCGATCATTTTCAATGGTAAAACGGACTTCTTCAATACTGTTTGCCCCTGCTTCAACTCCGGCATCAATAACATCACCAACTTTTTCCAAATCTTTTATTTTAATTGTAATAACACTATTAGCCCTATATCCTGCCAGTTTTGGAGCTTTTTCTTGGCTATAGTCATAATAAGGATAAATATTATAACGGCTTGTTTGCATATCCTCTTCTTTTATTCCAAGCTGTTTTAATTTGCTAACCACATTTTGCATAGCTCGGGAATTAGCTTCCTGAGCAGTATTAGCACTGGCGGCTTCATTTTGTACTCCTAAAGAAACAAGAGCTAAATCCGGTTTTGCTTTAACCTGACCCTCACCAAAAACAGTAATGGTACGAAGATTATCAGTGGTAGCAGCCTCTGCTGTTTTTGGATTCAAGTTGATAAAATTAAAAATCAAACCGGCTGTCAAAATAAAAATCATAATTTTTCCCAAGAAAACCTTGCTTTTTACTTTCATTTTACCCCTTCTTTCTTAAAGCTTTTAAACTAGCAAACAGAGGAGTCTTCCCCAAGGGAAAAAGAAACAACTAAATAAATAAGAATATAAATTGTTCCGCTCCGAATTTTGGATTATATCAGAAACAGCTTCCGTTTCCATTATATCAACTTGAATAGTTGAATATTGCACAGCATTATCTAACTGGTTTAATTCTCCTTTTGCCGTTTCCTTCTTCTGTCTAATTAGATTAAGTTCATTTTTCAATTGCTGCAATTCATCAACATCTTTAGTCTGATTTAAAACATCCAGCAATAAATTTTCTTCCATCTCCCAATCTTGAATGCGAGTACTCAAATTAACAAAACTCTCCGTTACATCTTCATTGGTAATATCTTTTTCTCTAACCTGACCTAGTGCTTCTACTAACCCAACAGCTTGATAAAACTCACTCTCTGGTACCCTAAGAACAAATCCTCCCCGGCTAACTTCTTGTCTACTCCTATTTAGAAAACCATTTTCAATAAACCAACCATTATTACTGTTTTCCTCCACAATCTGAATCACTTGCTGCTCAGATTGGTCAAAATCGGCTACTTCCATTAACATTTTTGCCCTTCTAATAATTTTCCTTTCTTCAGTTCCAGTTGTTTCTGTTCTTAGCATTCTTAGGGAACTATCTGCCATTATCCCCAGATCAGCATCAGCTTGTTGTTCCGCTCCATCAGATACCATCTCTTCTTTTTGGAATTCATGAGTGGTTTCATAATTTGCTTCTAAATTTTCTTTCTCCTTTACCGCTCCTGGAGAATCTCCTTGTTTTTCAGCAAGATACAGTTTTGCATTCTGAGTAAAAAGCTGAACATTTTCTTCATTTTCCCTATTATCCACTATACCTTCAGTTTCCATTACCATTTGGTTTTGCTGAACACTATTTAAGACCTGATCCATAGGACCCTTTAACTTCCCAATATTTTGCACAGTAACAACCACAGCCAAAACCATGCAAGCCACCGTAGCTAAACGCGAAGCTGGGATAATATCCACAAACCTCTTCCAAAAACTTTTCTTTCTTACCTCCTTTTCCAGAAGATTTCTCACTTTTTCATTAAAATCCAAAGGGGGAGAAAGCTGTTCCAAGGACGCAAGAGTCTGAATTGTACAGCGCAATGTCTCCATTTCTTTTCTACATACAGAGCAAACAGCAAGATGTTGTTCTACTAATGTTTTTTCTTCTGCTGATAACCAATCATCTAAATAGAAACTTAACATTTCCTGAATTTCTGAACATTGCATACTCTTACTATCCCCCCTTTCACTTAGATAGACGGAAGGTTTGCCCCTTCTGTTCCCAATATCGGATAATTTTCTTTTTTAAACTCTTTCTTGCCCTACTTAAACGGGATTTTACCGTACCAATTGAACTATTGGTTATTTCTCCAATCTCTTCATAAGAATACCCCTGAATATCTCGTAAAATAATTACTAGACGATATTGTGGATTGAGAGAATTAATTATCTCCTGAATCTCTTGTTGAAGTTCTTTGGATTGAACAACTAACTCAGGAACATAAGATAAGTCGGGAATATTACGATATTGCTCATCATCAATTGTTACTTGGCAATGAATCGGAACTACTGCTTTACGATTGCGTCGTCTTAACTCATCCAGGCAGACATTTGTTGCTATTCGATAAAGCCAGGTAGAAAAAGA
>DUMD01000085.1 GCA_012840065.1 Clostridia bacterium | reverse complement strand
TAAGGTTTTAATTTAAGGTTCCAATTTAACACCTTAATTTAGTCCGTAAACATATAAAGAGAATTATATATTTCCCAGTTAGCTATCCCTGTAACAGGCATACCATTATCCTTTTGATAATCTTTTAGCGCATGCTCTAAACCATAACCAAAAATACCATCAATATCCCCTTTATAGTATCCAAATCTTTTTAAGTGCCTCTGCAAAAGGGCCACATCTGAACCGCGGGCCCCACTCTTAAGGGTAGCTCTTACATAAGGAGGATAACCGAAAGGGTCACCGATTATCTTTACAGGAGTACCAATAGATACCCATTGATATAACTGTTCAACATCCCGGTTAAACATTCTGATACAGCCCTGGGAAGCGGCGGTACCTATTGATTCAGGTTTATTGGTACCATGGATTCCGTAAGTACCCCAGGGTACATTTAAACCTAACCAGCGAGTTCCAAAGCCTGCACCCCAGTGTTTAGCTTTGTTGCGTATTTTCCAATCTCCCACTGGACTGGGCGTAGCCGGTTTGCCTACTGCTACGGGAAACTGTTTAAAAATTTTTTCATCATCGTATACGGTCAAAGTTTGCTGATTAATATCAATTAATATTCTTACCTTGCCTTTTGGTGAACTTGCAGAAGTATTGGTGACAGGTTTATCAGTTTCGCTGGTTAATCTAGTTAAAGTTTGCGTTCCGACAATACCATCCGCTTTAATTCCAGCGTACCTTTGAAAATTTTTCACTGCTTCTTCCGTATACTCATCAAATTTTTCCGTTACTTGTTTTGAATAAAAATTGGCCTGTTTTAGCCTTTCCTGCAATTCCTTTACATCCAAACCTGTTAAATAGGGATGAGTTAATTTAAGAATTCTGCCAGGTTCACAATCACAAACCTCTTGAAAAACAGAAGAATCGTTTGCAACTGAGAAATAGGAAAAAGCATGTTTATTGGGTAAAAATAAGTTAATAATTATTATAACCGAAAACAAAATAGATATCTTCCTTTTATTTAGTTCCAAAAATCATCACCTATTCTCTGCTAAATTATTCTCTGCTAAATATTTTGACACATATTTATAGATTAATACGCTTTTATCAAATGTAATAAATGTAAATAGCCGGCAACTAATTACCAGCTATTTACATTTTGTTTTTAATTTACTTTTTGATTAACATTTCATTACGTTCAATAGGTACCGACAGATCCATATGCCCGGCTAAGGTTTCTATCTTTTTGCCATTAACTAAAAATTGAACAGATTTCAAATCAGGCAATTCAGTTAAAGAATTTACAATAGAATATACTGTAAAGGATTCCCCGGTACTACCTCCCCAATGCTTAGTAATAAATTCTTCCGAGAAATCAATAAAAACAGTCCCCTCTTTTACTTCCACAGACAAAAGTTTAGTCTCTGCTGGAACAGTTCTCAAATGTTCAGGGTTCTCAGGACCAGCAATAAGTTCTTCAATAATTATTTGTTCCATGCTTTTGCTCCCTTTCGCAACTTCCCTGTTTTCTGCAACTAGATTAAGAGCATCTTTATCGCTAAAATATAAAGTAATGTTGGTTTTCTCTTCCTGTTGAGAGGAGTTATTGTCCTGATTAGAGGGGGTAGAATTGTCGGTCTGACCACAGCCTGCAGCTATTCCGGTCAATAACAAAACAATTAACGTAATCCCTATGAATTTTTTAATTCTTTTCATTTTCTTTTTTCACCCCTTTTTATTTATATTATACCTTACAACTAGTTACAATTTAAGGAATAAATAATTAATAATAGTTAATTATCACTATTAAAGTATTTAAAATGACTGAAAATTAAAATTTTTCTCCCTGTAAATACTTGTAGAAAAATATAAAAAATTTTTTTGTAAAAAAAAAGAGAAACTCTTTTAAAATTTTACGAATAATATATAATATAAGTGGGTATCTTTTTATTGAAAAGGATTAAAAAAATTAACTCCAATAATTACTCTCAGCCAAGTAGAATTCTCCTTTTAGAGGAGAAAATAGGCTTGTTGAGTATGGTGATTGAGTAAACAAGTAAATAGTAAATGAGTAAAACATGCCTAACCTGCTTGGAAACAAGCATTTTAGACATGTTTTTTTATCTAAATAAGCAAGAACATTTTCTTTCGCATGGTAGAATTTTTAGCTCTATCGGATACTAAAAATTCTGTCTACTCAATTGGGTAAATATGGACCTGAACTAGCGTGTATGTGTACCCCAAACCACTTAAGAAAGGGGGTCAAACACATGAAAAAGCAAAAAAAGTATCCGCTGTCTCAGGCCGATCTTTACCAAATCCACGCCTATCTGGAAGAAGCCACAGGACAAAAACTAACTCTGCCTAATCTAAAAAAAGATAGCAAAAAAGGAGTTTATCGTTTCAGTTCCTGCGATGAAAATATAACAGATTATAAAGAACAATTCCACCTTCATATTAACTTTGAACACTATGCTGGTTTTGAGAAACCCTATTTAAATCTAAAATATTTAAGAATCCCACAATCTAAAAGAAGGCAAAAATTAGGAACTAAAATAGTAAAATTCTTGATTGAGTTTTTGAAAGCAAAAGGTTTTGAGGGAATTAATTTAGTTGCTAAAAATCGCCGGGCATATCTATTTTGGCAAAGCCTAGGTTTCCAACCCTTATACGGAGCCTTAATGGTATACAAATTAGAAAATGATACTAAATCTGAAAGTAGCTTTAAGCAAAATAATCAACAGCCTTTACTTTCCTCAATTAAAGACGCTTTAAAAAACCTTCTATATAGCTCAGAAAAAGTTGGTTAGTTTTTTCGTTTTATTGAAAATATTTATTGAAAGTATCTTAAGATAAAGGAGGGCAAAAAGCCCTCCTTTTATTCCTTTATGCTGTCTCTTCTTTCAACCTTCCTGTTTTCCGGTCAGCAGTAACTACTAAAGGTGTTTCTCCATTAACCACTACTTCTTTTGTTATAATGCATTTAACTATATCGCTTCTAGAAGGGATTTCATACATTATATCCAACATAATATTTTCCAAAATTGCTCTCAATCCTCGAGCCCCTGTATTTCTTTCCATGGCCTTTTTAGCAATAGCAATTAAGGCATCATCAGTAAACTCCAAATCAACATTATCAAGCTCAAAGATTTTCTGATATTGCTTAACCAAAGAATTTTTGGGCTCAGTAAGGATTCTAACTAAAGCTTCCTCATCTAAAGCATTAAGTGTTACCATTATAGGTAACCTACCAACGAATTCGGGAATCAAACCATATTTAATTAAATCTTCCGGCAATCCCTGTTTTAAAACATCCCCAATCTCCATTTTTTCTATAGTTCTAATATCTGCTCCAAAACCAAGGGTCTTCTTCCCAATTCGGTTTTCAATAATCTTTTCTAATCCATCAAATGCCCCACCGCAAATGAACAAAATATTCGTCGTGTCCAACTGAATGAATTCCTGGTGAGGATGTTTTCTACCACCCTGGGGAGGTACGCTGGCAATAGTCCCTTCTAAAATTTTAAGCAATGCCTGCTGAACCCCTTCTCCGGAGACATCCCGGGTTATAGAAGGATTTTCAGATTTTCTGGCAATTTTGTCAATTTCATCTATATAAATAATTCCTTTTTCTGCTTTCTCCACATCATAATCAGCCGCTTGGATTAATTTGAGCAGAATATTTTCCACATCTTCTCCTACATAACCTGCTTCAGTTAGAGAGGTAGCATCAGCGATTGCAAAGGGAACGTTTAAGATTTTCGCTAGGATCTGAGCCAGCAAGGTCTTACCTGACCCGGTAGGTCCAATCATAATTATATTGCTTTTCTGTAATTCCACATCATCACTTTTGCTGCCCAGGTTAATTCTTTTATAATGATTATAAACAGCTACTGCTAAACTCTTTTTAGCTGATTCCTGCCCAATTACATACTGATCAAGGATTGCTTTAATTTCTGCAGGCTTAGGAATATCTTTAATCTCAACTTCTAATTCTTCCCCTAATTCCTCTTCTATAATTTCATTACACAGTTCTATACATTCATCGCAAATATATACTCCAGGACCAGCTACAAGTTTTTTTACCTGGTCCTGGACCTTCCCACAAAAAGAACATCGTAGTTGTCCTTTTTCATCACCAAACTTGAACATAAAAATCACCTCTTTTAACAACTATCTCCTGGTCATCACCTCATCGATAATGCCATATTCCTTAGCTTGCTGGGCTGACATAAAATAATCCCGATCTGTATCTCTTTCTATTTTTTCTATTGGCTGACCAGTATGTTTTGACAAAATCTCATTGATTATCTGCCTAATCCGAAGGATTTCTTTGGCCTGAATATCAATATCAGTTGACTGGCCTTGAGCTCCTCCTGACGGTTGATGAATCATTATTCTAGAATAAGGAAGAGCAAAACGTTTTCCCTTTGCTCCTGCAGCAAGTAAAAAGGCACCCATACTAGCAGCCTGCCCAAGGCAAATTGTTGAAACATCTGGTTTAATATATTGCATTGTATCATAGATAGCTAAACCTGCAGTAACGCTTCCTCCAGGGCTGTTAATATAGAGGTGTATATCTTTTTTGGGATCTTCTGCCTCCAAAAATAATAGCTGAGCAATAACAGTATTAGCCACTAGATCATCTATAGCTGTTCCCAAAAAAATAATCCTGTCTTTGAGAAGCCGGGAATAAATGTCGTATGCTCTTTCTCCCCTATTTGTCTGCTCAACAACAACCGGTACTAAGCTCATCATAACACTCCTCTCTGTATGCATATTCGGGCTGCATTATGAATTTAGAGAACGGTTGTTTAAACTGTTTCTATTTTAGCATGTTGAATAACAAAATCTAGAGCTTTATCTCTTAAAATATCATCCATAATTGTTTTCTTTGCATCTTCATTAGCTAAAACAGACTTAACTACATCCTCATTAGTATTATAAGCCTCAGCCATCCGTTTTATTTCTTTGTCAATATCTTCCTGCTCAACTTTAATTCCTTCTTTTTTGGCAATCGTCTCCAGGGTTAATTGTACTTTTACTCTCTTCTCGCTTTCATCCCGATATTCCTTCTTCAAATCTTCTTCGGTTTTTTTCATAATATTAAGGTAAGTTTGTAAATCCAAACCATCTGCTTTCAAACGCTGCTCTAAGTCACTGATTCTTTGATTAATAGTTCTTTCTATTAATTTTTCCGGAACTTCAACTTCTATTGTTTCTAACAGCTTATCTAATGCTTGTAAGCGAACCCTGTCCTCTGCGAAACGCTCTTCTCTTTCCACTAATTTATTCCTCAATTCAGCTTTAAATTCGTCTAATGTTTCAAAATCTGCCATAGTTTTCGCAAATTCATCATTTAGTTCGGGCAATTTTCTCTCCATTACATCTTTTACCAGAACTTTAAAGACAGCATCTTTGCCGGCTAATTTTTCATTCTTGTAATCTTCAGGGAAAGTAACTTTAACTTCCCTTTCTTCTCCTGCTTTAGCCCCTATCAGCTGTTCCTCAAAACCAGGAATAAAAGTATTGGAACCTATAGTCAAAGTATAATTAGTACCTTTTCCACCTTCAAAAGGTTCACCGTCTATGAAACCTTCATAATCAATAAAAGCAATTAAACCATTCTCTAAAACACCGTTTTCAATGCTGACATTTTTGGCACCAAATTGACGGAGGTATTCTAACTCTTTATTAACATCTTCATCTGTTATTTCTTTTACTTCTTTAGTAAGTTCCAGTCCTTTATACTCACCTAACTTAACCTCAGGCTTTACTTCTACTACAGCTTTGTAAATAAGATCTTTTCCCATTTCTGCCTGGACAAAATCAATCTCAGGCTGGTCAATTGGTTCAATATCATTTTGTTCTAATGCCTTAATATAAGTTTCCGGCACAAGCTCATCTAGAGCTTCACTTACCAAAACATCTCTTCCTATAAACATTTCTACTACATTTCTTGGAGCTTTTCCTTTTCTAAAACCAGGAATATTTAATTTTGGCCTGATCTTAAGATAAGCTTTCTGAACTGCCCTTTCCAATTCTTCAGCCGGTACCTCAATTTCTAACTGGAATTTGTTCTTCTCTATTCTTTCCATGTTGGTTTTCATTTATGCTCCTCCTTATTTGAATTTATTATATGGTAATAAAATTAGTTCGTTCTGCTTATTTTGTTCTATATTATAGTATTATTTCCCTTTTCCTCTGTCAAGTTTATTTATTCTGATGATTTACCCTGGCTAAAACTCTTTAAGAGAAAACTCAATCCTAATCATCCTTAAACAGTTTGCACCAGGGGTTAGACAAAAGCATAGGTATATAAACAATAATACCTCGGTTAAATTAGAAAATTCCCAATTTAACCGAGGTCACTAGTCGTCACATATGGAGCGGAAGACGGGATTTGAACCCGCGGCCCTCGCCTTGGCAAGGCGATGCTCTACCACTGAGCTACTTCCGCATTTTAATGGTGCGAGAGG
>DUMD01000084.1 GCA_012840065.1 Clostridia bacterium | reverse complement strand
GAACAGCTGCCGCTTTATACCGAGATGCTTAATATTGTTAAGGGACAGGAGGAATGTCTGCTTGGTGAAGAGGTGGATTTGGAAAAATTAAACCGTTTAATCAATAGACGCCGGGAGATTATGGACAAACTTATCTCAGTAAATGAGGCCCTAACAAAGCTCAAGGAGGAGTTGGAAAAAGAACCCGCTTTTAACGGACAGGATTATATAAAATATTTAGAGCTGAACAGTAGAGAATTTTTAACAGTTAAGCAGGATTTAAAAAAGCTAATGGGTGAAATTAAAGAACTTGATGAAAAGAACGGCCAGCTCCTGCAGGTAAAAATAAACGAAATACGGAGAAATTTGAAAAAAGTCCGAGAAGATAAAAGGGCGATTAATTTATATGGCGGTTATAGTAACCATCAACAAGCAGCATTTTTTGATCGGAATGCTTAAGTTTGTTGTTTTGTCCGGTTAGGTAGCCCAGGAAATGGAGGGACTACTCTTTGGATGATGACATTAAAATTTTGGTCAAGATCATGGAGGATAATTATCGTAAACAACTAGAATATTATGAGGAAATTTTTGATTTGGCTCAACAGGAAAGGAAGCTTTTTGATAATTTTAATTGGGAAGAGCTGTTAGAAATAATGGAAAAAAAGCAGGAAACAATGAAGAAGGTGGATGAGTTAAACCGAGAACTGGTTCCGGTTAAATCAAGGCTGATTCAGCTTCTTGGGATTAAAGAATTTGTTTTGTCTAAGTTAAAGGTCTCCTTTCCTGAACAGGAATATGCTAGTCTTTTGGAAACTATTATAGGGAAATTAGCTCAGACCTTGGAAAAGCTGACTAATTTAGAGCAGGAAAATGAAAAAAAATTGCGAATCCAAATAAAACAGTCTGCTTATGTTAGAAAAAAGGAAGCCATTAAAAAAAGTTATAGTTTACCCTCACTGAAAATTGGTTCTAATTTTATTGATAAGAAAAAATAATCATTAAGCGGAACCTATACTTGCATTTTTTATTTTTTGGAACTATAATGACTTTAATGAACTTATTGCTTAGGTCTGTGGTTGAAAGTCGAGGCCAGTCGCAGGCGAAACGACCCACGTAAGGCAGTTGAAAAATTTTCTTAACTGCTGAGCATGGTGCGGCTAAGAAGTAAGTCCTGCCCGCATTGGCTCGTTTCTAGAAGTCGAGACAGTGTGGAGAGAAGTAGTAGTGGGAGGGGTGGAAACCTTGAGCGAACCTTCCAGCAGGCGGGTGTGGGGGCAAAGACCAGGTCAGCTAAGCAGGTTCTAAACTAAAAAAAGTGAGGGGATTTTTTTAATGGTTTTTGAAGACAAGACTTTGGTATGTAAGGACTGCGGAGCTGAATTCGTCTTTACTGCCGGTGAACAAGAATTCTACGCAGAAAAAGGTTTCCAAAATGAGCCCGCTAGATGCCGTGAATGCAGGAACATAAGAAAACGTCAAAGAAACGGTAATGGAAACGGTGAAAAAAGAGAAATGTATGAGGCTGTCTGTGCTGCTTGCGGCGCGGTTACTCATGTTCCTTTTAAACCTCGGTTAAACCGTCCGGTTTATTGTCATGATTGTTTCCAAAAGTTGAATGACTAATAATGATTAAAAATAGAGCCTGGATTTTATTCAGGCTTTTTGCTTTTTTTTGCCGAATTTTTCTGGAATATGAGTTTATAGCTTGCTAAATTATGCACTAATGTGTATAATTATCGGTAGTAATGAGGAGAGATCTTAAGGAGGGGAAACTTTGGAAACTTTAATGAGAAAGGTTTTTAAACTAGGCATTACAATTCTACTTGTTTTTGCCCTGGCTGTTTCTGCTTTTGGTTGCGGTCAGAAACCTGCGGAAAACCAACAAGGGGCGGCTGATAATAATGAGCCTAAAGTAATTAAAGTTGCTACAGATGCTACTTATCCGCCCATGGAGTATGTGAATGAAGAAACCGGTGAATTGGAAGGTTTCGACATTGATCTAGGCAATGCTTTGGCAGAAGAAATGGGAGTAAAATTTGAATTTATCAATACTGCCTGGGAAGGGATTATCCCATCTTTATTAACTGGACAAGTTGATATGATTATGTCCTCTATGACTATTACCGAGAAACGGAAAAAACAGGTTAACTTTTCTGATCCTTACTTTAATGCCGGCCAGATTATCGCTGTTAAAGAAGGTAATGATTCCATTAAGTCTAAAGAAGATTTGGTAGGGAAGACAGTGGGTTCCCAAATTGGAACTACCGGTGCCCTTTTGGTAAGCCAAATGGAAGGGGTTACCGGTAAGGAATATAATACCATTGGCGATGCTTTCCGTGATCTGAAGAGCGGTCGGATTGATGCCGTTGTTAACGACCTGCTGGTAAGCAAAGAATGTATTGAAGAAATTGGCGGTGGTGTTGTTTTAGTAGGCGAACCGCTTTCCGATGAATTTTATGGTATTGCTGTTCGGAAGGATGATACGGAACTGTTAGACCAGCTTAATCAGGCGATTAAAGCCGTTAAAGAGAACGGTAAATATGATGAAATTTATAATAAATGGGTGAACAAATAATAAAGTTTTTGGAAGCTGGGATTAGTGGTCCCAGCTTTATTTTTTGTCTGGAACTAAAGGGGGAAAATTTCCTTTTGAGCCAAAATTTTTAGTGGAGGCAGGAAAAAATAAGGGATATTTTGTAGGTTGTTGACAAACCTAGATCCCTATGCTATTTTAAATTATGAAATCAATTGCATATTGTTACCTCATCTCGGTTTTGAGGTGGGGTAGAGGAGCGGACAGTCAAGAGTACCTTTTGGAGTTTTGGGAGCGATGAAGGAACGGGAAAGGGGCTTCCGCCGAAGCAGGGTTTTCTACCCAAAGGATTCTCTGCTGGGCTGGCATCGAATAGGTGTCAGACTGTCACCGAAGGTATTCCTGAACTTTTGGTGGAGCGCTATCCCTAGAAGGTTGAGATGAAGTTATTTTATGCGCTTTATTTTACCGGCGAAGGAGATCCTTCGCCGCTGTTTTGTTTTAGGAGAAAAAAGGTGGGAGAGGAAGGGAGCAATGAAATATTTTTTTAATATTTTGCCTACTTTGCTAGTGGGAGCTAAGATGACTATTCAATTGACAGCGGTTTCTGTTTTGTTTGGAACCATTATTGGTTTATTTGTGGGAATTGCCAGAGTATCCCGGAATCGGCTTATAAGATGGCTGGCAACTGCTTATGTAGAAGTTATTCGGGGTACTCCCCTTTTGGTCCAGCTCTATATTGTTTATTTTGGCTTGGTAAATGTGCTTGATTTAGGGCAGTATTGGTCAGCGATTTTAGCTTTCAGTATTAACAGCGGCGGTTATGTGGCGGAGATCGTCCGGGGCGGCATCCAGTCCATTGATAAAGGACAGATGGAAGCAGCCCGCTCTTTAGGAATGACTTATGGTCAAGCTATGCGATATATTATTTTGCCTCAGGCTGTTAAACGGATTCTGCCTCCTTTAGGTAACGAGTTTATTATCTTAATGAAGGATTCTTCCCTGGTATCTATTATTGCTCTTGAAGAACTTACCAGAAAGGGACAAATTATTCTTACCCGTAATTATAAGGCCTTTGAAACCTATGGGGCTGTAGCGATAGTTTATCTAGTGATGACCCTGGCTTTATCTCAGCTCGTCCGCTATATGGAAAGGAGGTTAGAAACCGAATGATCGAAGTGCGAAATTTGAATAAAAAATTTGGTGACCTGCAGGTATTATATGATATTAACAATCGGGTTGAGGCAGGAGAGGTGGTCGTGATAATAGGCCCCAGTGGTTCCGGGAAAAGTACTTTTCTCCGCTGTTTAAACCAGCTGGAACAGGCTACTTCCGGCGAAATTATAATTGATGGTGTCTCTCTAAATGATTCTAAGATTGATATTAATAAAGTGCGTCAAAATATTGGGATGGTTTTTCAGCATTTTAACCTTTTTCCCCATATGAAGGTTATTGATAACATAACTTTGTCTCCCATTAAAGTGAAAGGAATGGCTAAGGAGGAGGCAAGGGAAATTGCCATGGAGTTATTGGCTAAGGTTGGCCTAGCGGAAAAGGCGGAGGCTTATCCTAACCAGCTTTCCGGCGGACAACAGCAGCGGGTGGCAATTGCCAGGGCTCTGGCCATGCAGCCGAAAATAATGCTCTTTGATGAACCTACTTCAGCTTTAGACCCGGAAATGATTAAGGAAGTTTTAGACGTTATGAAGGATTTGGCCCGGGAAGGGATGACTATGATCGTTGTAACCCATGAAATGGGGTTTGCCCGGGAAGTTGGGGATAGGGTAATTTTTATGGATGGAGGCCGGATTATTGAAGAAGGGCCCCCGGAAAGAATTTTTACTTCGCCTCAAAATGAAAGAACAAAACTTTTTTTCAGCAAAATATTGTAAAAAAAGCCAGCGGAAAGCTGGCTTTTTTTGTTAATCATTCTTTTCAAAGATTAGAGTTATATCTTTTAAAAAGGCATATTTATATACAAGAAAGACTTGGTTGATGGTTTTGAGAAAAAGGATAGTGGGTATAATGTAAACAACATAAATTAAAAACTGTCTTACCTACAAAGGGCTATCCCTTTAAGAAAGGAATGGCCAGATAAAAGGCTTGAAAGGAGCTGATATGGATTGAAGGTTAACATTAGGGGTAAAAATATTCAGGTAACAGACGCACTCAGTGAATACGTTACAAAAAAACTTAATAAATTAGAACGATATTTTGATTATATTCCCGAAGCCCAAGTCAGCTTGAACGTGGAAAGAGGCAGGCATGTGGTAGAAGTGACTATTCCTTTAAAAAATGGTTATGTTCTTAGGGGAGAAGAGGGAACAGAGAATATGTACGCTTCTGTGGACTTAGTAGTGGAAAAACTGGAAAAACAGTTGGCGAAATATAAGACCAGACTGTATAACCGTCGTTTCCGCCAGGGTGGCCAACCTAAAGCAAATGCTGATTTGCGAGCTGATTTAAAGGAAGAATTCTCTGAAGAAGCCGATAATGAGGGAATTAAAATTGTAAAAACCAAACGGTTTGCTTTCAAGCCTATGTATCCGGAAGAAGCTGTAATGCAGATGAACTTGGTCGGTCATGACTTTTTTGTTTTCTCTAATGCGGAAACTGATGAAATAAATGTTGTTTACAGACGAAAAGATGGAAATTATGGTTTGATTGAACCGGAATTTTAAATATATCTTTGGGTGGCAAAGCCACCCAAAGATTTTTTTTGCCGCTGGAGAGCTTCTTTTCAAATTGCTAGACCGGGCTAAGGTTGATTTCAAATATCCCCAGTGATATAATGAAATTTAACCAATAAATTGCAACTTAAATTGCCTGTTAAACGAGGTTTGAGGTCCAGAGAAAGGGGAAAAGAAATGATCGGGGTATTAAAAAAGATTCTTGGTGATCCCAATGAGAAAGAAATTAAGTGTTTACAAAAAACGGTGGAAATAATCAATAATTTGGAAGCAGAAATAAGCAGTTTGTCTGATGAGGAGTTAAAGGGTAAAACCGGGGAGTTTAAGAATCGCCTGGAAAAGGGAGAAAGTTTGGATTCTATTTTACCGGAAGCCTTTGCTGTAGTGAGAGAAACATCCCGCCGGGTTTTAAATATGAGGCATTTTGATGTCCAGTTGATTGGGGGAATGGTTCTCCATGCCGGTAAAATTGCAGAAATGAAAACCGGAGAAGGAAAGACACTGGTGGCAACCTTGCCTGCTTATTTAAATGCCCTTACTGGAAAAGGAGTGCATATTGTTACGGTAAATGACTATCTGGCCCGTCGGGACAGTGAATGGATGGGCCAGATTTACCGTTTTCTTGGTCTGAAAGTAGGGTTAATTGTGCATGGTTTGGATTATGACCAGCGGAAAGAGGCTTATGCTGCTGATATTACTTATGGCACTAATAATGAATTTGGTTTTGATTATTTAAGGGATAACATGGTTTTAAATAAAGAGCATATGGTTCAGCGGGAGCTGAATTATGCAATTATCGACGAGGTAGACAGTATTTTGATTGATGAAGCCAGAACTCCTTTAATTATTTCTGGCCCTGGTGAAAAATCTACCGATCTTTATATCCAATTTGCTAAAATTGTTCCCCGTTTAAAGGAAGGGGAAGACTATCTGGTGGATGAAAAGGCCAAAACGGTTGTGCCTACGGAAGAATGTATAGCTAAAGTGGAAAAGATGCTGAATATTGATAATATGTATGATGATCGGCATATGGAATTAACCCATTACCTTAATCAAGCTTTAAAAGCCTATGCTTTAATGCGGCGGGACCGGGATTACGTGGTTAAGGATGGAGAGGTAATTATTGTTGATGAATTTACCGGCCGGCTTATGTATGGCCGCCGCTACAGCGACGGGCTTCATCAAGCCATTGAGGCTAAGGAAGGGGTTAAGGTAGAACGGGAAAGTCAAACTTTGGCTACCATTACTTTCCAAAACTATTTTCGGATGTATAATAAATTGGCAGGGATGACTGGTACCGCTGCTACGGAAGCAGAAGAATTTAGGAAGATTTATGGTTTAGATGTGGTAGTTATTCCGACTAATAAGCCGATGATTAGGGTGGACTATCCTGATGTGATTTACAAAACAGAACGGGCCAAGTTTAATGCGGTTGTGGAAGAGATTGCTGAAAGACATAGCAAGGGTCAGCCTGTTTTGGTTGGTACAATTTCCATCGAAAAGTCGGAAGAATTAAGTAAGTTACTAAAGAAAAAAGGGATTCCTCACCATGTTCTTAATGCTAAATATCATGAAAAGGAAGCTGAAATCATTGCTGAAGCCGGCCAGCGGGGGGCGGTAACAATTTCTACTAACATGGCTGGCCGGGGAACGGATATTGTTTTAGGAGAAGGAGTGGCTGAGCTGGGCGGTCTCCATGTTATTGGTACGGAGCGGCATGAAAGCCGGCGGATAGATAACCAGCTGAGGGGTCGGGCCGGACGGCAGGGGGACCCGGGTTCATCCAGGTTTTATGTGTCTTTAGAGGACGATTTAATGCGTTTGTTTGGTTCCGACAACATTTCCGGTATTATGGATAAACTGGGAATGGAGGAGGATGTGCCTATAGAACATCCTTTGATCACCAAAGCAATTGAAAATGCCCAGAAAAAAGTGGAAGGCCGCAATTTCAGCATCCGGAAGCAGGTCTTGGAATACGATGATGTGATGAATAAGCAACGGGAAATCATTTATGACCAGCGGCGCCGAGTTTTAGAAGGAGATAACCTAAAAGATGCTATTTTCCAAATGATTGATGATGT
>DUMD01000083.1 GCA_012840065.1 Clostridia bacterium | reverse complement strand
TTGGATAGAGAAATACAAGTGAATATAGAATAAAGAAGGGCTGCGGTATATACCGCAGCCCTTCTTTATTCTATATTCACTTGTATTTCTCTATCCAATTATTTCTTTTTAGGAGCCGGATCAACTACATCTTCAGTAATACCGCAAAGTTTTGCAGCTTGTTTTGCGAATTCTTCTATAGGAGTATTGGCTCGAACTACCATCCGGGCGCCGTCAGGGGAACCGCCACCATGCATGCAGCCAGGGATACCAGCGCCTACAGTTAGCCATTCTGATAAGCGAGCTGCTCGGGCTCTTGTTTCAGCAGAGTAGTTAACGCTGGCTTTAACAGCTTTCATTAATTTAGGTCCAATTTCCGGATGAGTGAGGTCTTTATAGGATGGGAAACAGCCGGTTTCTACGATCCCGCCCCCGATTTCCTGGCAAAGACGTTTTGTTTCATAGGGTAAGGTAGCAACATGAACTTTATTAGCATGGGCAAGTTTGGAATTGGAAATCCAGATTCCGGATGGATGCTTGTAGCCGCAAGCCATAGCACCAATACCCATACAATATGTAGTTTCGTTGTTGATAGCCATTTGAATAATTTTATCATAAAACGGTTTGACAGAGAGGCCGTTTGCCCGGGCCATAAGTACGGAAGCACCGATCATGATATCACCTTGGCCAGCTACACAAGCGCCGATAGGTGCTCGATAGTTAGCTGTAAAGTAGGTAATAACTTTACCGGTATATTTGTTTTCCCTGCACATAAATACTCTTTCGTTAGGTACGAATACATCTTCGAAAATGAGATATACGGAGTTAGTGCCGGTTTCGACTGCTTTATCCCAACCTTCTTCAAATTCCCTGCTGTCGCTAGGTTTCCGGCAGCCAACGATAGTTAACCCTTCAATATCCCTTGGAACTACAAAAGCCACTGCATAGTCAGCATCAGGGTCTTTGTAAGCAGAGCCGGGAAGGATGAAAATTTCATTAGCAGCTTCAACGCCGCAGATCATAGCTTTAACGCCGCTTACAACAATTCCATCAGGACGAACTTCTTTAACTCGTACGTTAGAATCAGGATTTTCTGTTTGACTTGGGCTCATAGAACGGTCGCCTTTAGCGTCAGTTAAAGCTCCCGCTACTGCCCAGCCGTTTTCTTGAGATTTAAGAAGCCAGTTTTTCAATCTTTCTTGATAATTGGTACCTAAGTCTTTATCCATTTCATAGGTTACAGCCCACATAACGTTTTGAGCGTTCCAGCCTACACAGGTTGCACCGGTGCAAGTCCCGGTATTTCTATAGCTGAACCGCTTGAAATTTGAGTTAGCAATAATGTCTTCCAGGGATTGCATTAAGGAGTTCCAGCGGTGAATGGGTTCACCGGTAAGTTTGGAAGTGGTTGTGCAGATGGTTGCAGTTTCAGGATCATTAGAGGCGTCATAGGCTCTTGCCGTACTTTCAATAATACCTTTAGTTGCAGGGTGGGTGGTAAGGTCTTCAATTAATTCTCCATTCCGCCATACGTTAGGTCTCATAGCCCTAATTGATTTTAAATACTGCTCTCTTGCGATAATTGCCATTTAAAACTCCTCCTTTTTACTTTTCTCCTTTAACCGTAAATTTGCTTAGCAGACTTTTTATAAATGATCACCGTTATTTTTTTCATCACCCCCTTTATAATCAGTTAATTCTGACAAAAATTTAAGGTATATTTTAGTCAGTGAATAAACATTAGCGCTAACCAAGCTAGCTTTTTATTTATCTCTGTTTTGTCTGATTATTGGCAGCTTAAAGAAAATTGGGAATTGTTTGCTTTTAGTGAAGGTGAATAGTGAAGAGTTAGCTTTCTATCTTTCTGGGGACTTGGAAGGAATTGAATTCAGAAGAAGGCTTTTGGCTATAGGTTGGTTTTAATAGAAAGGAATTTAATTTATAGCAAATGGGGTCGCTAGGAGATTTTTTTATTCTATTTACTAGCCCTAACTCTTCGAGAATTTTGACATTTCTATAAACGGTTGATAAGCCAACTTTTATTCCTTCTTTCTTGACCAGTTCATATATTTCTTTGGTAGTCAATTGAACATTGGGGTTATTCTGTTTTATTTTTCTTAGAACATCTATAATTAAAGCTCTTTTATAACTGTGTCTTAATTTTTTATTTTTTTTAGTTATACTTATTTTTTTAGGCGTTTTATTCATCTTAATCACACCTAATTGGTTAGTTGTTTTATAAAACGATCATATGCTTAATATTATCGTATAAGGAATATGAGCATATGTCAATAAACGAATGCGAATGATTTCGTTGTTAAGCGATCATATGCTCAATATAATCTCTTTAAATGGATATAAAAGCTTTTATGCGCTGAAATATGGTTATTTTTAGGGGATTTATGAACATTTGTTCATAAACAGTTCATGATATGGCTATTACGTATCCATAATAATTGGCGAAGGAGAAAATATTTTTTAATGGTCCCTAAAAATCCATTGGAATGTGGCAAACATAAAAGCAAAATTATTGTTTGAAGATAATTAGCTATTAGGTTGACAGTAATCTGGAACTTTGTTAGAATGAAGCTGAAAAAATTAATAAGAATTACTCGTATAATCCCGAGGATATGGCTCGGAAGTTTCTACCGGGTGGCCGTAAACCACCTGACTACGAGGGGAAGTGTACCTAGGGTTCCGCTGCTTTTTAAAGCTGGGTCTGGACCAAGCGGTACATGCGTCTGTGATTTTGTAATGGACGTTACACCGAAGGGATAAAAACCCGGACGGGCAGGTTTCACTCGTTGTAAGTGATCTTGTCTGTTCGGGTTTAGTTTTTATCGTCTGCTTTGACGATTAGCTTTTCTGATTTTACAAGCTAAATGCTAACTACCGGATAGATGTATAGCAGTACCAGGAATGGACGTCATATATATCCATCCGGTTTTTTGTTATTTGGGTAAAATTGCCTAAGAGTGGTATAATTTAAATATTCCATAAAATTGGAAGGAGAGTAGAAAAATGGCTGAAAAATTAGTAGGAATTGTAATGGGAAGCGATTCCGATCTGCCAGTAATGAAAGAGGCGGCGGAGATATTAGAGGAGTTTGGGGTTGGCTATGAAATTGTTATTTCTTCAGCACACCGGGCTCCTGAAAAAACTGCAGAATATGCCAGACAGGCTGTTGCAAAGGGACTAAAGGTTTTGATTGCGGGAGCGGGAGGAGCGGCCCATTTACCTGGAGTAATTGCGGCACTTACTCCTTTGCCGGTAATTGGAGTGCCTATTCGTTCTAGTTTTATGGATGGTCTTGACTCTTTACTATCGATCGTTCAGATGCCTTCGGGGATTCCTGTGGCTACGGTGGGAGTAAACAGCGCTAAAAATGCTGGTCTTTTAGCTTTGCAGATAATTGGCAGTGCTGATAGTGAAATCCGGGAAAAAATGATTAACTACAAACAAGGATTGGCTGAGGGGGTGGAAAAGAAGAACTCTTTGTTGCAGGAAAAGGGGTACAAGGGCTATCTTTCAAAATAAAGGATTACTTAGACAAACAAGAGGAATGGGAGAGATTTTACCCCAACTGAAATGGGTTGGATTGGGAGTCTCAAAACAGATTCCATAAAAATTGCTGTAGCGGGAGTAGTGGCAAAGCTTGGCAAGGCTCCTAGGAAGTAGTAGAAACAATAAAACAAAAAGCTAATTTTAATGTCAAAAGGATTGGGGAAATTGAGGCAGTTGTTCATCATGACGTAATTGCTTTTCTGCAGTCAGTAGCTGAGTTTGTAGGGTAACCTGCCAAATATATTCATATGGGGATGACCTCATTGGATGTACTGGTGCTGCTCTTTCCTTGTAAATGAAACAGGCCGGGGAAATTATCTTAAAAGACTTAAAAGGTTTTGATGCTGCTTTGGCTGAAAAGACTAGAAAATACAAAGATACTCCCATAAGCGGCAGGACTTACGGCCTTCATGCTTAGCCGGTAACTTTTGGTTTAAAACTAATTCTTTGGCTGGCAGAGAGCAGACGAAACATCACTCGGATGGAACGGGCAATTGAAGTTGTTTCGGTGGGGAAATTTTTTGGTGGGCTAGGAACTTATACCAATACTGATCCTTATATAAAAGAGTATGTGTGTAAAAAGCCGGGTTTTACTCTTTCTTTTATTTCAACCTAGGTTTTACAGAGGGATCGTCACGCAGAGTATGTGAATATTTTAGTATTCATTTGGGCTAATCTAGATAAAATTGCAGTTAAACTGAGAAACCTGCAGCGGGGAGAGATTCTGGAAGCGGAAGAGATGTTTCTTGAGGGACAAACAGGTTCTTCTGTCATGTCCTACGAACCCAATCCAATAATCGGAGAAAGAATTGCGGGTTTAGCCAGACTGCTTAGGTCTAACGCTTTAGCTGTCTTAGGGCATGTTTTCCTTTGGCATGAGCGGGATATCAGCTATTCTTCTGTGGAGCGGGTAATTATTCTACTTAAAACAGGTTGATACAATCTTTGCCCGTTTCGAACTTTTCTAGTTAAAGGTGGGAGGAAAATGGTTAAAAAAAATCAGCTATATGAGGGAAAAGCAAAAAAAATTTATGCTACGGATGACAGTGATGTGTACTGGGTGGAGTACAAGGATGATGCGACTGCTTTTAACGGCCAAAAAAGAGGTAGCATTATTGGTAAAGGTGAAGTAAACAATCAACTTTCTGCTCTGCTTTTTGAGTATCTTGAAAACAATAATATTCCTACTCATTTTCTTGAGCTGGTTAATGAACGGGAAATGTTAGTTAAAAGTGTAAAAATAATTCCGATTGAAGTAGTGGTAAGAAATATAGTGGCAGGGGGTATGGCCAGTAGATTAGGTTTAGAAGAAGGGACAGTCCTGAAAACACCAGTTATTGAGTATTATTACAAGAGTGATGAATTTGGAGACCCGATGATTAATGATGATCATATCAGAGAGTTAAATTTAGCAACACCTGAACAACTGCAGGAAATAAAAAACTTGGCATTGAAAATTGATCAATTGCTGCAAAAGATTTTTGATGAAAAGGGCTTTATTCTGGTGGATTTTAAATTGGAATTCGGTGTTCATAAAGGTCAGGTAATTTTAGCAGACGAAATTTCTCCTGATACCGCTAGAATTTGGGATAAACAAAGCAAAGAAAAAATGGATAAGGATAGATTTCGCCAAGATTTAGGCGGAGTTGAGGCAGCCTATCAGGAGGTATTGCGAAGATTCAAGGGGGGACGGGCTGTTAGCTAAACCAATTTACTGTTGAGCTCAATTGATGATAACTAGAGGGGGGCGAATATTTTGTGGATCAAAACATTAAGGGAAGATGACAAACTAAAAGAAGCCTGCGGTATATTTGGTATTTACTCAAATCAAGAAATTGAAGATATCGGCCATATTATTTATCACGGTCTTTATGCCTTACAACACCGGGGGCAAGAGAGTGCAGGAATTGCTGTTTCCGACGGCAATAGAGTGAATTCATATAAGGGGATGGGATTAGTTCCTGAGGTTTTTGCACCGGAGGTAATTGAATTATTCATAGGAAGGATTGGACTCGGTCATGTCCGTTACTCCACCACCGGCTCCAGTCTTCTTGCTAATGCACAGCCTTTGGTGGTTAAGACTGCTGCGGGTACCGTTGCCATTGCCCATAATGGCAACCTGGTGAATGCGGATCTGCTGAGGGCAGAATTAGAGGAACAGGGGAGTATTTTTCAGACTTCTATTGATAGCGAAGTGATTGCAAACCTGATTGCCCGTTCGGGAGAGAAGGATTTTGTTCAGGCAGTGGCAAAAAGCGTTGCCCGTTTAAGGGGATCCTTTGCTTTAGGTATTATGACTGAGAATAAGTTGATAGGTATAAGGGATCCCCATGGATTTCGCCCCCTTTGTTTGGGTAAATTGGACGGAGCCTATGTATTAGCTTCCGAAAGTTGTGCTTTGGATACAGTTGATGCTGAATTTATTCGAGATATTGAACCTGGGGAAATGGTGATTATTGATGAAAACGGGGTAAGGTCTTACTTTTACACTGAACCCCAACCTAAGGCACTTTGTATTTTTGAATTTATTTATTTTGCCCGGCCGGATAGTGTTATTGATGGAATGAGCGTTCAACTGGTTAGAAATGCTTATGGAAAAAGGTTAGCTCTTGAACACCCGGTGGAAGCAGATCTGGTAATTCCTGTTCCTGATTCAGGCACTTCGGCTGCAATCGGTTATGCTGAACAGTCAAAAATTCCTTTTGGTGAAGGATTAGTCAAGAACCGTTACGTTGGCAGAACCTTTATTCAGCCTACTCAAAAGAAAAGAGAAACTAGTGTTAAGATAAAACTTAACCCGATTAGAAAAACATTAGCTGGGAAAAGAGTAGTGTTGGTTGACGATTCTATTGTCCGGGGTACAACCAGCAAGCGGATCATTCAAATGATCAGGGATGCAGGGGCAAAAGAGGTACATTTGAGAATCAGTTCTCCAATCGTAAACAATCCCTGCTATTTTGGAATTGACATTTCCAGTCCGGAAGAACTGATTGGGGCAACCCACAGCGTTGAAGAGATTCGCCGGGAAATTGGCTGTGATTCCTTGGGGTATTTAAGTATGGAAGGAATGGGACTTTGTATGGGGGTCCCGCCGGAACAGTTCTGCAAAGGTTGTTTTGACGGTTGTTACCCACTTGATGTAAGCCACCTTGATCATAAAAAGAAATCAATCTTTGAATAGGGGGAGAGTAGGATGAAGACTAGGCAGGGGCTAACTTACGCTCAGGCTGGAGTAGATATTTCTGCCGGCAACCGGGCAGTGGAATTGATAAAAAGTCATGTTCAGAAGACCAAACGCCCCGAGGTTATCGGGGGCATTGGCGGATTTGCTGGTTTATTTCAATTAGATTTAGCAAAGTACCAGCAGCCGGTTCTGGTATCCTGTACCGATGGGGTAGGGACCAAACTTAAAATCGCTTTTGCTTTGGACAAACATAATACCATCGGACAGGATCTGGTGGCCATGTGTGTTAATGATATGGTGGTCCAGGGGGCGGAACCCTTGTTTTTCTTGGATTATTTAGCCAGCGGAAAGCTTATCCCGGAAAAAATA
>DUMD01000082.1 GCA_012840065.1 Clostridia bacterium | reverse complement strand
TGGGGTAAGTATAATTATCTTCACCTATCTTGAGAAAAATACGCTCGCTAAGTGCAATTCTCTGGGTTTTCCCATTCCAATCAAGCTCAAACCCCAAAGCTTCAGCGATTGCCCGCAGGGGAACCATGACAGTACCCTCTTCGTTGAGATAAGCAGCCGGAGCTTCTATTTTCTGCTCATTAACAATAATTTCTGCCCTAGATAAATCCCTTTCTACTGTTTTTTCTTCTTCCACAGGGGGAAGTTCTTCTTCAAATAGGACAACTACTTTTTCCGGCGTGGTTTGAGCAGGAATGCTTTTGGTAGATGCTCCGTAAATAACTGCCAGCTTTCTATTGGCCAGTTCACCAGTAAAGCTTTTTCCATCCTGAGTAATGATTTCTGTCTCTTCAGCAATATTTAGTTTTAAAGAGCGGTCAGCACTAACTAAATCCCGATCAAATAAATCAACTTTAATATTTTGTTCAAGATTACCTAGAACAACAACTTTAGCACTGTATTGGGGCGGGTAAATCATAATCATAGGCGCGTTAGCATCATAAAAAGCGGTAATTAATGAACCTACAACCAGTTCACCCTTGTTTAGAATATAAGTTTCCCCGGATATAATAATATTCGCCGGTTCCCCTTTCTCATTTTCTACTGAGACAAATTTAGCACCTTCAATACCCCTAAAATCACTTATTTTCTTAACTGTTCCTGTAAAGGAATTAAAATAAGCTCTGTTCTCCTGTTCCAGTTGATCGCTTATAGGCAAAACCATCTCTGTAGAGCTTTTAGCAAGAATAGTCTTTCCGCTCCCCATATCAGCTGCAAAAACCGGAATTGCTGAACAAGATAGAATCGTAACCGATAACAGCCCCGCAAGTAGCTTTTTAGACTTCATAATTTGCATCCTCCTTTTCAATCTCTTTTCTATTTTTTTAGACTTAAAAAAGAAAAATTATGTTCCAATATTTCCCCTTGTTATCATCTCTTGATTAACAGCACAGCTCACTTTTAAATTCCTCCCTAATTTTTTTCTTAAACGAACACCTTACGACATTTTGAATATACTATATTAGCAATATTTAAGGGAGGCGATCTGTTAATGAGTGTTAACATTAATCGATGTCCCGCGGGTACAATGGAATATACTATTAGAGCTGGAGATACATTTTATTCCCTGGCAATCCGGTTTAATACAACCGTAGAAGCCATTCAAGCCGCCAACCCTGGAGTCGATCCTAATAATTTGCAAATAGGTCAAAGAATCTGTATTCCAGTAGCACCACCGTCACCTGTTTGTCCCCCAGGTTCTTTCCCTTATATTATTAGATCAGGAGATACTCTTTTCTCTCTGGCTCAAAGATTCAACACCACTGTAGGAGCTATTATGGCTATTAACCCCGGGATTGATCCTAACAATCTTATGATTGGCCAAAGAATTTGCATCCCATCAGCTGGGCTGCCACCTGTTTGTCCGCCGGGTTCAACATCTTACACAATCAGACCTGGAGACACTCTTTTCTCTCTAGCCCAAAGATTTAACACTACCGTTTCAGCTATCCTCGCTCTCAACCCAGGTTTAGATCCCAACAACCTACAAGTAGGTCGAATAATTTGTATTCCAGTTTCACAACCGACCGTTTGTCCGCCGGGCACTTTCACCTATGTAATAAGAGCGGGAGATACCTTCTATTCCTTAGCAATCCGGTTTAATACCACTATAGCTGCTATTCAAGCTGCAAACCCCGGAGTTAATCCGAATAATCTGCAAATAGGTCAAAGAATCTGCATCCCAATAGCACCACCGTCACCTGTTTGTCCTCCAGGTTCTTTCCCTTATATTATTAGGCCAGGTGATACACTCTTTCTCCTAGCTCAAAGATTTAACACTACTGTAAGTGCTATTATGGCTATTAACCCTGGGATTAATCCTAACAATCTTATGATCGGTCAAAGAATTTGCATCCCGTCAATGTAAAATTCCCACTTTCTAATTTAAAAAGTTCCAAGCGTAACAGGCTTGGAACTTTTTAATTATTAAAACTGCTTAATTCCTTTAAATTTACACATAATAAGTTAATGGGAAAGCCTAAAATGGGGTGACTAAAACCATGCTGCTATTAAAAAACGGCCTGTTAATAAATTTAGAAAATGGAGAAACTCATCTCAAAGATATCCTGATTGAAGCCGGTAAGATAAAGACAATTGCTTCCCATATAGACCATAGAGATCTGAAAGCAAAAGTCCTCGACCTAAAAGAAAAATATGTACTTCCCGGTTTGATCGACTGTCATACCCATCTGGGAATTATTGAAGAAGCCACCGGCAAAATCGGAATTGACAATAACGAAACCTCTGACCCCGTAACTCCCCATTTAAGAGGAATAGATGCCATAAACCCCTGGGACATAGCTTTTTCAGATGCAGTTAAATCAGGAGTAACCTGCGTAATGAGCGGTCCCGGAAGCGATAATGCAGTAGGAGGACTAAGTGCAGCCTTAAAAACCCGAGGGAGAATTATTGATTTAATGTTAGTTAAAAATCCAGTAGGTTTTAAAATTGCGCTAGGTGAAAATCCTATAAATACATACGGTAATCACAGAAAATGCCCTGTTACCCGCATGGGAACCGCCTCCTTAATTAGAGAATTATTCATGAAAGCTCAGGATTATTTAGTTTTAAAAGAAGAGGGAAAAATAAAAGAACGCAATATAAGATTAGAAGCTGTAATTCCCTTATTAAAAGGAGACATTCCCTTACGTGCACATGCACATAGAGCAGATGATATTGCAACTGCTATCAGAATTGCAGAGGAATTCGGAATTAAAAATTTAGTTATCGAACATGGCACTGAAGCACACCTAATTAAAAATTATTTGGCTGAAAAAAATATTCCGGTTGCATTTGGCCCCATGCTCACACCTCGGATAAAAATGGAATTAAAAAGCAGAAATTATGGTTCTGTTTTGGAGTTAGTAGAAGCGGGAATAGAAGTTGCTTTAATTACAGACCATCCCTATAATTCTATCGACCAGTTAAGAACGGTAACAGCCTTAGCCATTTCTGAAGGACTAGATCCTTTGAATGCTCTTAAGCTAATCACCTGTAACCCGGCAAAAATTTTACAGAGTGAAAAACAGATAGGTAAACTGCAGGAAGGATATGATGCAGACCTTGTTGTTTTTGAAGGAAAACCTCTGGATATTAACACTAAAATAGCCCTAACTATTATCAATGGAGAAATTGTTTTTAACAGCCAATCAGGGGGAATAACTCAATGGAAATAACAAAAGATGTCTTGAAAGAATTATGCAGGAACAAAGGAGTCGATTTAGTAGGTATTGGAGATACTGATTTTCCCCTTTATCCAACATCCATTGTTGTAGGAACAGTTATTCCAGCAGGCATGAGAGAAAAGGGCTTTTGGCAGGTCATACCTAAATATCTAAAAATTTTTAATAAAAATAATAAAGCTTTAAATGCAGTGGCAAAAGTCCTCAAACAGCAAGGTTTCAAAATCAATAAGCAAACAGCTTTCTCTTTTACTGGAGATTTAAGGCCACAGGTAGAAAGGGCTGGACTAGGCAGTAAAGGAGAAAATGAGATGGTTCTTAATCCAAAATTCGGAGCAAATGTCCTATATGCAGCCATTTATACAGATTGCAAACTTCCACCGGACGAAAAGGTTTACGGTGTCTGTATAAGATGCTACCGTTGTAGAAGAGCCTGCCCCGCCCAAGCTCTTACAGAAAAAGGCCTGAATATAAGAAGATGTCTCCCCTACGCACTGACAGCTTGTCAAAAATGTTTAGATGTTTGCCCTATAGGAGGTATTGAATATAAAAATCGCAAGGATTATCGTTAAATGCTAAGAATCCTTACCGGAAAACCGGTAAGGATTCTTTATTTTAAGCTCCAATTTCCTGTTTGTAAATTTCCCGGATTTTAGCTAACCGTTTTTTGCCACTTAAGAGTTCTAGTTCTCTGACACCATAAGGATCAATAACATTCCTTAATAAATCAAGCTCTTCTGCTGTTGGTGGCTGAGTTTCCACAATTTTATCCGGGATAATAATTTCAAAACCGGTATTATCAATTACCTCCTGAAGGCTTACTCCCGGATGAAGGGATTCCAAAGCAACTCTTCCTTCCACAAAGCCAAAAACACAAAGGTCGGTAATGATTTTCTTGGGCCCAGGGCTAATTACTCCCAGCTTTTCCCTTTCTGCTTGGGACTCTCCTGATAAGTAACCAACCCCGCTGACAAAATCAATTTTCTCCACGAAAGTATTTTTATTATGGCGGGGAACATAAAGATAAATATTTTCATAGTAAGTAGTAACGTCAGCAATTCCTGCACAGCCGGGCAGGCGAACCTTAGGCTTATAATAATCACCAATCACAATATTGTTAAAATTACCCCACTTATCTATCTGGGCGGGTCGGAAAAATTCTTTAGGTTTAACGGCAGACAAAATTTCACAAGAAATATCAGTAAAACTTATCTGTTTCAAAGCCCTGCCAATGGATAGATCCTCATAAGTAGAAAGAGCTACTTTACCCGCATCCCTGGATAAAGTATTTCCAATGGTATAAAGAAAAACGCTATCAGGAGCATGGGTCATCTTAGCTAAAATATAACCGCTGGCAACCAAAGGGGTAGCTATCCCTTGAGCAAGAACATCTCCATTCTTTATTTCTCTAGCAATGCAGCTAATCATTACCTCTTCAGGTTTAAAATCAGTACCAGTTTTAGTCATTTTTCCCCACCCTTTCCAAGTATTCCTTATGCTTTTTCACACCAAGAACATATTTTTGCAAATATTCTTCAAATTTACCTTCTTCGCAAAGCTCTATATATTCTAAGATATGTTCTACATCAACAGGATAATCTGGATAACAAGATGTAGGATGAGCACCTTTCGGCAGTTCAACTACGGCATTTACCTCAAATTCCACAATATCTGCTTGCCTTTTAATTATTTCTTCCGTATCAACAATTTTTTCAGCAGTAATAATAGTAGTCTTTGCCCCTAAAGCTAATTCTTTATCCACACAATGTTCTCCCTCCAGAATACAATTGCCAAATTTATCGGAAAGTTGGGAATGAATTACTGCCACATCTGGCCTAATAGCAGGGAAAGCAGTATATTTTTCTCCTGTATACGGACACTCAACTACTTTTATATCTTCCCTAACTTTAAAAAAGTCTGTTCCAAATAAGCTGCGGGCAGGCATAAATCCCACATTAGCCAATCCAGCCCTAAGGCCAAAGGCAATGGAACTCTCTGTCTCCTCTAAAACCTTTACCTCACCAGCCTCCACCCGACGTTTAAACATCGGTGCCAGGCCAAAAGATTCAAGACCAAAATAACAGCTTCTGACTGTACTTACACAACCGGCTCCTACCAAAAGGTCGCTTTCGAATCCTCCGGTAAATGCAAGTAAAGTTAAATTCTTTTTAGCCTGTCTGATAAGCTCATGGACAAAGGCAATTGGCCTCCGATAAAGAGTCATTCCTCCCAGGCCAATCAAGTCCCCATCTTTAACTAACTGAGCCGCTTCAGTTAAAGTCATTAGTTTTCCTTCCAATTTTTATTCCCCCCTAATCCAATCATTTTTACTGCAGCCCCACTTATAACAAATACTCACTCTATAACTTAATAACTAAGAGAGTTGCAGAACTATCTTAAATATATTCTTCTATCTGCAACAATAAAATCCTGTAAAAAAAGAGATGTCTTAAATTAAGACATCTCTTTTAACTAGTTCTAAATCTGTTCAGCACCGCATTTAGGGCAGACTTTCCATCCTGCCTCCAACTTTTCACCGCAGTTTTGACATTTTCTATCTGCATCTTTCAACTTACTCCCACAATAGGGGCAGTGAACAAACTTGCTGCTAACTTCACTTCCACAATGGAAACAATAAATTTGTTCTGAGCTTGTAGAAGATTCTCCTACCTTGATAGGTCCTTCTTGCTGGTAATCGTAATAATGATTAGTCGTTCTCCGCTTAGAGTTTCGAGTGATTAAATAAATAGGCAGAAAAACAATCAACATAAAAAAAACTCCTAAACTCCAAAGCAGAGCCGAACCTGAACTATAACCGTGGGCAATTGCATCTTTGTAAACCCAAATAGAAACAGCTAAAAGAATAAGTAGACTTAATATTTCCAATTAATTTTCAACCCCTTTGTAAAAACTGGCTAATAAATATTATTCGATATCAAATCTAAATTACCTGTTCAGCAGATTAATTATAAATACTTAAATTATTTTTCCTCAGTCTGCTTGTTTTAAACCTTTTCAATTCGAATTTTATAACTAAAAACAAAAATCCTTCAGTATAGCTGAAGGATTTTAGCTGTCTTTTCCCGAGGAGCCGTCTCCCTACAATTTTTATCCCCGCCTCTCCAGCAGGTGGGTGTCCTACTAATTACTTTTGTCTTCCCTCTTACATCAAGTGGGCCTGACATAGATAATTAG
Source organism: Clostridia bacterium (assembly GCA_012840065.1). Classification (GTDB taxonomy): domain Bacteria; phylum Bacillota; class DUMD01; order DUMD01; family DUMD01; genus DUMD01. The sequence goes on along the minus strand of DUMD01000082.1, from coordinate 1,546 downwards.
ACTCGAACTCCCAATGTCATCATGTCGGTTAAAAATAGTAGGTACTCGTACACCTTAGGATCTTTTTTGCTTTACTTGCATTATACTATAATTATTCTGAATTTTTCAAACTTATATTTTTCCAGGAGATCTATCATATAACGATAATTCCAGGTTTGTGAAAAAAAGCATTAAATTTCAGAATCTTTCATATCAATATATGTATTGACAAAGCAAATCCATAGCGAATAAAGTCAGTTTATTAAACTTAACCTATTTTTTACGCAAAAAGTCTAAATAGCGTCCAATTTTATTTAATCCTGCTCTAAAATCTTTTTTCCCTTTTCCAAAACCAATTCGAAAATGATATTCTAAACCAAAAACAGAACCCGGCAAAAGTAAAGTATTTTCCCTTTTAATTAAGCCTTCACAAAACTGTACTGAATCTAGATCCAGATTGTAGCGAGGAAAAGCAGAAACCCCACCTTTAGGTTTGGTCCAAGACAATATGTCTCCGTTTTCCTGAATAAATTGTTCTAGTAAAGATAAATTCTCCCGGGCTAAAGAAATTTTACGATTTAAAATTTTGTTTTTATTTTCCAAAGCAATAACAGCCAAAAATTCACTGGGAGCAGAACTGCACATTGTAGTATAATCCCGTAAGCCGGAACAAGCAGCCAACAAATTTTTGTGATGCGAAGCCAGCCAACCTATTCTTAATCCTCCCAAGCCGTAAGGTTTTGACATATCGCCTAGGCTGATTGCCTGCTCAGAGAGGGTTACAGCAGGAGGCAGCAAATCATTTTGATTATAAACTAGGCCATAATAAACTTCATCAGATAAAAGAAAACTTCCATTCTTTTCTGCCAACCTTATAATTTCCTGCAATTGATCTAAAGTCATGATTGAACCAGTGGGACTGTGAGGATTATTAATAACAATAAGTTTGGTTTTAGAATCAATCAAATTTTTTAAATCAGAAACGTCCCAGTAAAAATTGTTTTTATCCTGTAAATTCCACCTCTTTACTTCAATCTTCATACTCTCAGCCAGAGAAAAAAGAGATTGATAAATCGGATACTGAACAACTAAGTTTTCACCGGGCTCCAATAAATTAATCATCAAAAGCAAAATTGCTTCTGATGCTCCAGTTGTTACTTGAATTTGTTCTGGTTTTAATCCTGGATAATTTTCCGAGATAAGCTCCCTTAATCTAGCATTTCCCGGATTCGGAATATAATTTAATGGAAGATTTAAATATTCCTCTACCTTACTGGAACCGGCCAATTCCAGCAACTGCCCGGTAGACGTTTCTTCCGCACAGCTGGCGCACATATTGTTCTCTACTTCAAACTCATAAAGGGCAAACCAGCGTTCCAGTTCAAATGGTTTAATTTGCATCATATTTACACCTCTTCTTTTCTGCGAATACTTAATCATTCTACAGATAAAACAAAAAAACCTCCCAAAAACAAAAGGAAGCAGGCCTTGCCTGCTTCCTTTTACTTAGGATTAATTAGCGTTTATTGCTTCTTCTCCAAATTTGCATTTTTTCTGCTTCTTTAAT
>DUMD01000081.1 GCA_012840065.1 Clostridia bacterium | reverse complement strand
ATTTTAAAAATGGGTAAAAAACATCAAGAGAGGGGGGTATGAGATGAAAAATTGGAAGTATTTATTCTTATCAGGAATAGTAGTTGTTCTTACTTTTTTAGCTAATATAAATGCTGCATCCGCATGTAATTGGCTCATGTACCAGCCTGAACTACCTGAAGCATTGAAAAAATAGCTAACAACATATAAAGGTGGCAAAGGCCACCTTTATATGTTAAAGCAAGTGTTAGTGGGGGGTAAAATTTGAAGGATTCAGAAGATAAACAAGCAAAAATAAAAGAATATGTAATAAGTGGAAACGTTTTATCAACACTAATTTGTTTTGCAGCATTGTTAGCATTTTTTCAACCTATGAGTCTGTTTCGATTAAGTTCTGCTTTTATGTTGCTTACACTAATCCTATTTGGGCTTTTATTGGTTGTAATAAAATATATTACTTCTAAGGAAAAAATAACAACTGGTATTGCAGAATCCCCTAGTTTGGCCAATTATTTGTTTTTTTGCACGATCATGGTTTTGATAGCTGTTATTATATTTTTTGGTCATGAAGATAACGGACAGGTTCAGCTTCTTTTTTTTATTCCTGTGGCCAATGCTGCCATTAGTCATGGGAAAAAATTTAGTTTATTCATTGCTTTAATTGCAAGTGTCCTAATTACGCTAAATAGCCTAGACATATTCGGGATTAAAAAATTGGATTATTCTGCAGATATTTATGTATTACACATAGTTACTCTGTTTTTTACTGCTTGGTTAGTTGGGGGATTGGCCAGCATAGAAAAGGATATTAGAACAAAACTTATGCACCTGGCTAATTATGATGAATTAACCGGCTTGATGAATCACCGAAGTTTCCATGATCAATTAGATTATGCTCTTGCCAAGGCAAAAGAAAATAAGCAGGAGTTATCTCTAATTATGGCTGATATAGATTATTTTAAACATTATAATGATACTCATGGCCATCAAAGAGGCGATGAGGCTTTGGCGACTTTAGGAAAAATATTCAGAGAATTGGTTTGTGAACCCAATATTCCGGCCCGTTATGGCGGTGAGGAATTTGCCTTTATTATAACCTCCCTCTCTTTTGAGGAAACTGTTGATTTAGCAGAAAAAATAAGAAAGGCAGTGGAGGAAACCTTTTTTTATGGTGGGAAAGAACAACCTGGAGGTAAATTAACATTATCAATTGGGATAGCTAATTATCCTAGAAATGCAGAAAACAAGGAAGGTTTAATCCGGGCTGCCGATCAGGCTCTTTATAAAGCTAAATTTATGAATAAAAATAAGGTAGAAGTTTATTTTTCTGTTCTCGATGAGTTGAAAGACAAAATTAACCATTCTGAACAGGAATTATTTAATTCTGTCCGGACTTTAATTAGCATAATTAATGCCAAGGATAGGTATACCTTTGGCCATTCTGAACGAGTGACGGCTTATGCTGTTGCTTTAGCCCGAAGGCTCATGCTGAGTGAAGAAGAAATTTCTACTCTTAAGTACGGTGCTTTTCTGCATGATGTTGGTAAAATTGAAATTGACAGATATGTTTTGAACAAGGAAGCGAATTTTTCGGAAAAAGAATGGGAACTTATTAAACAGCACCCGGTTTGGGGTGCGGAGATTTTGAAACCGCTTTTTAGCTTAAGAGCTGTTATTCCAGTCGTTTTATATCATCATGAGAATTTTGACGGTACCGGCTATCCTAGCGGTTTAAAAGGGGAAGAAATTCCCCTACTTGCTCGAATTATTAGGATAGTGGATAGTTTCGATGCAATGACTACCGACCGTTCTTATAAAAAAGCTGTAGATCCGTCCTGTGCTTTAAACGAATTAATTAGATTTTCCGGAAAATATTATGATTCTAGACTTGTGGCAGAATTTGTTGAGTTTATCCGGGAGGAAATATTAAATCAAAAAACTTTAAGTTTAGACAATAAGCTTATCAAATGTTTGTTAGCAGAGTGAATTTTTTTTTTCAATTGTACTTTATAAAATTAAGGACATAATAAAAGTAAAATTTATTGTTGAATTAGATAATTTCATTATAAAATTAATACACTTTCCCTCCTTAAAATCAAAAGAGGAAAAATATTAAAATTAAGTCAAATATTGATAGACATAATCGGCTTGTTAACGGGAAAAATAGAAATAGCTTAATAAGAAAGGAGGGAAGTGGATGCCAAGCAATAACAATAATCGTACTCTAGTTCCTGAAGCTAAACAAGCCCTTGAACAATTGAAGTATGAGACAGCTAATGAGCTCGGAATCAATTTAAAACAAGGGTATAATGGTGACCTTCCTGCAAGACAAGCTGGTGCCATTGGTGGTGGCATGGTTAAGAAAATGATTAAATTTGCAGAGCAAAATATGAGCGGTGGAACTATCAGGTAACTAGTCTAGATTAATGTATATTCTGGGATAGCAATTAAGCTATCCCTTTTGATTATATAAATTTTACTAGATTTTATTTCTAGGAGGGAAATGATATTTGTATTATTGTTGCTACAACGTCGAAGATTTGAATACAAAAACCCTTTGGCCGGCTGTTTTATTTTCACCCGCTTTATCTTTGGACAAAATTAAGAATCTTGTGGCTAATTGTTTATTAAAAATTAATTCTGAGGAGATTCATGTTCTGCCTATTAAAAGAGTATTTAATTTTTATAGTTGCTTTGATTTACAGGCAGCGTTGAAAAAGCGCTATTGGATAATTATTTCTAATCAGGAATATGATGGGGATTTATGCCGGATTTGTTTAAATAAATTTGAAAAAATTATGGGGTGTTGTAATACATATAATTTTGGGCTTGATTATTGTGCTCAGTACGATTTGAAGGAACTTATTTTGTTTTTAAAAGAGCAAAACTATAAAGAGCTTGCCCCTGTTGAATGTTTTAAGTCCCCTTACTTAAAACAATTGGGTTATCAAGACGTAAATAACGTTTACCATCCCAATATGCTTAGTATTCGGGGAATAAATTAGTCTAAAAATTAAACTGTTGTATGTTGAGGGATTTATTAGGTTAATTATTTGAAACGGCGGGATAAAGGGATTATTAAAATTTGATCAGGTAGAATAAGGTTAGGATTTTCTATTCTGTTGACTTTTATAATTGTGTTTATGTCAACATCATATTTTTGAGCAATGCTATATAGAGTGTCTCCAGGTTTTATTAGATAAATAGTTGTTCCAGGCGGTGGGATCAATAGTTTTTGGCCGGGATAAAGAGTCTTTTGATTTTTAATGTTATTCAAAAGAGATAATCCCTCCGGGGTAGTATTAAATTTGCGGGCTAGTTTATAAATGGTGTCTCCGGCTCGGACGGTATAAACCTTTATTCCTATAGGTGGGATAAGAAGCTTTTGCCCTGGATAGAGCTGGTTGGATATATTATTAAGTACTTTTATTGTTTCTATGGATGTATTAAAATATTGAGCAATGCTTGAAAGACTATCTCCCGGTTTAACTAGATAAGTGGTAGTTAATAAAGGTCTGGCCGTTTGCTGGGAAACGGACTCGTCTGGTTTAGATAATGGGAATTGAGGATCCGGAGGTCGGGTTGAAAAATGAGAGCTAGCTTCTGGAAGAATAAGTTTTTGTCCTGGATAAATAATGTAAGGATAAGTAAGTTTATTACTTTTAATTATAGACGTCATGGGAATATTGAATTTTTTAGCGATTGAATAGATTGTATTACCTGGATGTGCCACATAAATAAATTCTTTTTTTAAAAAAGTTATGGGATCGGTGTTAACAGGTAAAAGAATTACCTGGCCCGGCAATAGATATAAAGGGTGGTTAAATTTATTAACAGCTATAATTTCCTGAACAGTAAGATTAAAACGGGCGGCTATAATATCTAGAGTATCACCGGGTTGGATGGTATAGGCTTGCATTTACTTATCCCCTTAACAATGCTCTATATTGTTCTATATTATAGTATGGATTTACTTATTTGAGGTTACAAAATTTACCTATATTAAATCGATAAACCCTATCATATAAAGCAGGAAAACCAGCATAGGTGCTGGTTTTTTTACTGGTTTGTTTCGTTGATTAAATTTACGGGATTCCCTTCTAAAAAACTTAAGATATTTGTAACAGTAGTAGTTAAAATTCTTTTTGTTGCTTCTATGCTGTTAAAGCCAATATGGGGGGTAATAACAACGTCTTCTCTATCCATTAGAATATGGTTCTTTAGCAATCTCTGGAGGGTATCTGTGGGAATGTTTTCATATAATAACATGCTGTCTTCAACAATATAGTTTTCACCTTCTAGGACGTCTAAACCTGCACCTCTTAAAATTCCTTGATCTAAAGCGCTTACCAAAGCATTTGTATCGACTAATTCGCCTCTTGCTGTATTGATTAGTAATGCTCCTCTTTTAATGAGTTTAATATTTTCAGAGTTTATTAAGTGTTTTGTTTTTTCATTAAGAGGAGCATGGAGGGAAATAATGTCTGAGTGTTTTAACAAGTATTCAAGGCTTGTATATTTAAATTGCATAACTTCTGCTAAAAAATGTTGTTCATTTATGTCATAGGCAAGAACATTCATTCCAAAACCTTTAGCCATTTTTATTACATGAAGTCCAATATTACCAGCACCAATAACGCCTAATGTTTTCCCTTTTAAATCAAACCCCTGCAGACCTTTGATGGAAAAGTCTCCTCTTAATGTTCTTAGATAGGCTTTATGAAGATTGCGGGATAGGGCCAGGATTAAGGCAAAAGTATGTTCAGCTACTGTGTTTTCTCCATATATAGGTACATTAGCTACCTTTATTCCTGCTTGGTTACAATAATCAAGGTCGACATGATTAAAGCCGGTGGATCGGGTAGCTATAAATTTGAGATTGGGGAGTTTACTTAAATGTATCTTGTCGGCTACGGATCGAACAAAAATAGATGCAATTGTGCAGTCCTGGTATTGTTCCAAATTCTCCTGGTTGAGAGGTTTGGAAGAAAAAACTGGGGAAAGATGACTTAATTCTCGTTCAAAAAAGGTTTTTTCCTCATTATCAGCTTCAAAAAAAACTATTTTTTCTTTTTTCAAGTTTTTCACCGTCCTCAGTTTTGAGATTTTTTTTTAAAGCTGCCACAATTTGATTCTTCAACGGTTCCATTAGCTGAATTGGGGTTTGGAATTACCTGTATCCTATTTAAGGTGCATTTATGTTTATCTCTGTTATTATGAACGCAGCTTTCTACTGAACATAGAATATCTGCCAATTTTATTCACCTCCTGCTAAGAAGAAATCAATTAGTCCTTCTTAATCTGAGCTAAGAAGGAGTTTTTTATGCTTTGCTATTTGTTTTGTTAATAAGCTGATTTTTTTAGATCGGTTATTTTCTCAGGAAAACTGGTGTAGTTATTTTGGAAAATTTTTGTTTTTGGAGAAAATAATAGGAATTCTGGGGTGGAATGGCTTGCTAAGAGGTGAATTAAGGTGTAAAATCTGAAAAGGAGAAGTAATGAAGGGTTTATCTGATTTGGTAAAGAAATCAATTTTCTATTATTCTAGCAGGAGGAAGTATGATGAAAAAATTCCTTGCAGCAGTAATGATTTTTATAATTTTGATCAGTAACGGAATTGCCTATGGCAGCAATTCTCCTAAGATTGAAATTGAGTTAGATGGTGTTCAAGCTGATTTTGAAAATTATCCGGTGCTTAAGGAGGGAAGGGTTTTAGTCCCGGTTCGCTCTATTTTTTCCCGCTTGAACGCTGAAATGAATTGGAAGGAGGAGAGCAGAGAGGCTATTCTGATTAAGGACGGAACAGAAATTGTTTTAGGCATCGACAAAAAACAGGCAAAAATAAATGGGGTAGATTTCAATTTGGATGTTCCCGCTCAAATTTTTGATGGTTACACTTATGTTCCTTTGAGATTTATTACTCAGGCCTTTGGTTATGAGGTGGAGTGGGACCAGGAAAATTATTTAGTTTCAATTGTAACAAAATCGATAGCTAGACCAGAAGTAGAAATTTACGGCTATTATGGTTTTGGTTCCTATAATTCCCTGCTTTCCAATCCAGAAAAATTATCTAAAATAGCACCCATGTGGTTTGTCCTAGATGGGGATGGAAGCATAAAGACAAATTATCCTCAGGACTATCAAGATGCCTTAGCTTTTTGCCGGAAAAATGGAATAAAAATTGATGCTGTTTTGTTTCAAAACAATTCAAGCCAATTAGAACAATTACTATCTTCTCCGGACAAGTGGGATAAAGTTTGTGCAGAACTTTCTGCAATTATGGATAAAGATGATTTTGATGGAGTAAATTTGGATTTAGAGGGTATTCCCAATGCCCAGCGAGAAAATTTCCTTAATTTTGTTGCTTATTTGCGGCAGTTTGTAAAAGGAAAGGGAAAAAGTTTTTCCTTATCCCTGCCTCCCAAGACAAGTGATAGTCAATCTTGGTATGTAGCTTATGATTATAATAGTTTAAAGAATTACGGTGACTATTTTATTGTAATGGCTTATGATCAGCATTATGCAGGAGGACAGCCTGGGCCTATAGCCGGGGTTAGATGGGTAGAGCAGGTGGTAAAATATGGTGCGGAAAAATTAGGAGCAAATAGATTAATTTTAGCCTGTGGGTTATACGGTTACGATTGGCCCGAGGGGCAGAAAGCTAAGGTAATTGATTATGTTGGGGTTCAACAATTAGTTAATAAATATGCGGTCAGTCCTTCCTGGAGCCAAGAAAATTATTCTCCTTATTTGGTATATACTGATGAGCAAGGGATCAAACATTCGGTCTGGTTTGAAAACGAAAAAAGCATTGGTGCCAAACTAGTTTTAGTTGACAAATATGAGCTTAAAGGGGTTGCTTTATGGCGGTTAGGTTTGATAGCTGAACCGGTATGGAAAAGCATAACAACTAAATTCACTCCTAGAAAAACTAATTTCTAATGAGGTGAAAAAATGGATTTAAGGCAGTTGCAGAGAGAGATAGATCAATGGATTGGCCAATTTGAAGAAGGATATTGGCACCCCCTTTCTATGTTGGCAAGGCTTACAGAAGAAGTGGGAGAATTAGCGCGGGAGGTTAATCATCTTTACGGAGAGAAACCAAAGAAAAAAGAAGAAGGGGAAGGTTCCTTAAGTTTAGAATTGGGAGATATTCTTTTTATAATTGGTTGTTTTGCTAATTCACTTGATCTTGATTTAGAAGAATGTTTCAAACAGGTAATGTAAAAATATCGGGAGAGAGATTTTAACCGCTGGACAAAAAAGAAGGATACTATTGAACAATAATTTAAAATATCTTGTTAATATTTTAGCCTAAATGTATAATATAATTTAGGCAATAAATGCTATGTTTTTATGAGGGGGGGGACTATCATGGCTCATATTATCGGTGATGAGTGCGTAAAGTGTGGTTTATGTGTACCAGCTTGTCCTTTAGAGATAATTTCTGAAGGAGAAAGCAAATACGTAATCGATGGGGATAAATGTATAGATTGTGGTGCATGTGCAGGTGCATGTCCCGTAGGTGCTCCAAAACCTGAGTAATTTGTAATAAAAGCACGCTATTCAGCGTGCTTTTATTATATTTTTAAAAGCAATTAATTATTTTGCTATGAGCTTTAAGTTTTTTAAGGAAATCTTCTGCCTTTTTTTCCCGTACAACGACAGTATAATTAATTTGTTCTCCAAATTCTTGAGATATTATTTCAGCTTTATATTTATTAAATAGATAATTGACCTGGTTTAATTGTGGATAGGTACACTGTAGGGAAATAGTTTTAGAGACAAATTTAGTAATTATTCCTGCTTCTTGTATAGCTGCGGAAGCTGCCTCTCCGTAAGCGTCAATCAATCCTCTAACTCCTAATTTTTTCCCTCCAAAATATCTTGTAACGACAATAACCAGGTTAGTAACTCCATAGCGGGCCATTGCCCCATAAATAGGTTTTCCCGCTGTACCGCTTGGTTCTCCGTCGTCATTATAATAAAAGATTTCATTTTTACCTAGACCTATTCTATAGGCGTAGCAATTGTGGGTTGCTTGCTTATGCTCTTCCTTAATTTTATTAATGAAAATTTTTGCTTCTTCTTCCGTATCAATTTTTTGAACATGGGCTATAAAAAGGGAACGTTCTATTTTTATTTCATAACTTAAGTTTTTAGCTATTGTCTTATATTCGTCCATGGATATCACCTCAATTTAATCTTCCTACTCACTCTAGTTTAATATAAAATTTTATAAAAGAGAAGGCGAGAAAAATTTGGGGTTAAAGTTTCTAAAACAAGTGTATTATTTATTTATTATGGAATAATAAGGAACAAAATTAAATAAAGGAAATATTCAGAAAATATAGAATAAAATAAAGTAGGGTAGTACCAAAAAAATTATAAGGGGGCGGCTAAACTAATGGTGTTAACCAGTTTGGCAATTGAATTCCATTGTTCACATTGTGGGGCACAGGGGATAGGGGCAATAGCTTTTAAGGATGAATCCTTTTTGGAAACGGAAAATATAGATCAATACGATTATGATACTAACCCGCTTTGTCCCAGATGTGGAAGTAAGGTTATTACCCTAGATGAAGATAAGAAAGTTTTGAGTAGTTGATGTTTTAATATAGAATACTTTTTAGAATATAGAATACTTTTTAGGACAGCACAAAAGTGCTGTCTTTTTTTTTTGTTTGTTAGGAAAAAAGTCCTAGTGGTATTAGGACAAATCTACTTTTGTAGTAAGTTTTTTAATTACTCCCTCTAGTAAGAAGGAATTTCTTTTTTAAAACAGAAATGATAAAGTGGTAGAAAGTGGAGTAAAGTGGTTAATATGCCACATTATGTGGGGTGGATGGGTATGTTTATGGGGGAATACCAACATACTGTAGATGAAAAAGGTAGGGTAATTATTCCAGCAAAATTTCGGGAAGAACTTGGTGAAAAATTTATTATAACCAAGGGCTTAGATAATTGTTTATTTGTATACCCCCAAGAAGAGTGGTCTAATCTAGAACAAAAATTAAAACAGTTACCCTTCACCAAAGCAGATGCAAGGGCTTTTGTCCGTTTTTTCTTTTCGGGTGCCACTGAGGCTAGTCTAGATAAACAAGGTCGAACAGTATTACCAAATAATTTGAGAGAATATGCAAAAATTGATAAGGATGTTGTTATTATTGGCGTATCTACAAGGGTTGAAATTTGGAACAAGGAAAAATGGCAATCTTATAGCAGTGAAGCGGAGATAGCTTATGAGTCAATTGCTGAAAACATTCACGAGCTCGGTTTTTAAATCTATGACCTGGTGGTGAAAAAATGGAGTTTGTTCATACTTCAGTTTTCCCTGAATTGGCGGTAGACATGTTAAATTGTCGTCCTGGTGGAGTTTATGTTGACTGTACCCTTGGAGGAGGTGGCCATGCCAGGAGAATTTTGGAGAGAATCCAGCCGGGGGGGAAGCTTATTGGCATTGATCAGGATATTGAAGCAATTAACTATTGTAGAAAAAATCTGACCGGCTATGATGCGGAGTTGATTCTTATTCAAACAAATTTTGTTTCTCTAAAAGAAGTTGTAAATGAGATGGTAGATGGTATTATTTTTGATTTGGGAGTATCATCTCCCCAACTTGATCAAGCTGAAAGAGGTTTTAGCTACATGCAGGATGCCCCTTTGGATATGAGAATGAACAGGAATAATAATTTAACTGCAAAGGAGAT
>DUMD01000080.1 GCA_012840065.1 Clostridia bacterium | reverse complement strand
TGGGCCAAAAGCCCCAACTTGTGTTTGCGGGACAAAAGCTTAGCCGGAATATCTTTACTCAAATCTCCGGCAGCCATTTTATCAGCATAACCGGCCGTTTCGATTATAGGCTTTGATAGGGAACGGCTGATAAAAATACAGGTAACTATTCCTAACGCCAAACAACTTAAAGTTATTAAAGCTGCAGTAATTTTTAAATTACTCACCCTGGCCAAAACCTCATTTTCAGGTGCCGCTACAGCCACCGCCCAACCGGTACCCTCTACAGGAGCAAAGCCCATATATCTGTTTATCCCTTGAAAATAATAGTCTCCTACTCCTCTCTCACCGGTCGTCATTCTTTTATGTAATTCAGCCAAAGCAGCCACTGCTTGATCTTTCTTAGCTTCCTCAATCGGGTTGTATTGATTCATAACCAAATCAAGTTTATTATGGGCAATGACTGTTCCTTCATCATTTACCATATAGGCATAACCTTCTTTACCAAAAGTAATGCCCTTAACAATATCGCTTAAAATTAAAGCATCCTGGATAGAAACGATAACGCCTACGATATTGCCCTGATCATCTTTTAAGGGGGCCGAAGTCATAAAAATTAAACCGCCCTTATCATCGCTTAAAATTGGCTCAGATATAAAAGTTTTACCATTAATGGATTGTTGAAAGAATTCCCTATCGGCAACATTATATTCCTGGCCGCTTGTTAATTTGAGCCGGCCATTCCTGTCCGCTATCCCCATATCTACATATTGGGCTCTTTCTTTTTCCGCATTAAGAATTTTTAACTTATCCTCCCAGGAATTTTCCATATTCCTAAGCCTGTCCCTTGCTGCTACTACTTCTATTATATTGAGAAAAACATTTAGTTTTTCCCTAACTATTTTAGAAGCATCAACCGCCTTCTCTGGCAGCACTTCCTCTATAGTAGCAATAAGCGCTTTAGAAGCAGCCCGGTAAGAGAAAAAGGACAAACAACCACATACAACCAACAACAAAATTGTAAATGTTGCAATTATCTTTGCGCCGATACTTTTCACTTTAAATTCCCTCCATTATTAAGTTTATATTTGTTTTTAATTGTTACTTATATTCCTCCATCTTCCATAATTAAAACCCTTCATAATCGATAGTGTTCTTTTTCTCAATCATCCAGTTGTCCCTTTCCATCACTAATAAAAAAAGAACACAAAAAAATCGCTTTATTAAAAGCGATTTTAGAATGCTAAAATGGCGGAGAGAGAGGGATTCGAACCCTCGATACGCTTTCGCATATACTCGCTTAGCAGGCGAGCCCCTTCAGCCAACTCGGGCATCTCTCCGTATATATCCGTATATATAAAAGTGACTGGCGGAGGGGGTGGGATTCGAACCCACGGCCCCTTGCGGGGTCACTGGTTTTCAAGACCAGCTCCTTAAACCGCTCGGACACCCCTCCGAGCAATGATACATATGAAAGTATAACACAGCAAAAATTCTTTGTCAAGAAAGCAGCTTAGAACTTTATTATTTAACTTTTTTTTCTATTTTTTCCATTCCACCCATATATGGCCTTAAAGCTTCAGGAATGACAACACTGCCATCCTCTTCCTGAAAATTTTCTAAAATTGCTGCTACAGTACGTCCTACAGCCAATCCCGAACCATTTAAAGTGTGAACATATTCAACTTTTCCATTCTTAGGTCTATAACGAATATTAGCCCGGCGGGCCTGGAAATCTTCAAAATTACTGCAGGAGGATATTTCCCGATAACGATTAAAGCTGGGCAGCCAAACCTCTATATCATAAGTCTTAGCAGAAGAAAATCCCAGATCTCCGCTGGATAAAACAACTACCCGATAGGGCAAACCTAAACGCTGCAATACTTCCTCCGCGTCTCGCAAAAGACTTTCCAATTCTTGGTAAGATTCTTCCGGTTTTGTAAACTTGACCAGTTCTACCTTATTAAATTGGTGCTGTCTGATTAGCCCCCTTGTATCCCGGCCATGAGCTCCTGCCTCCGCCCGGAAACAAGCAGTATAAGCCGTATAATAAATAGGAAGATCCTTTTCTTCAATTATTTCATCCCGATGCAAATTAGTAACAGGTACTTCTGCAGTAGGAATAAGGTAATAACCATCATCCCGACAGCGGAATAAATCCTCTTCAAATTTTGGCAATTGACCTGTACCGGTCATACTTTCCCTATTAACCAGGAAAGGTGGAAATATTTCCTGATATTTATGTTCGTTAGTATGTAAATCTAACATAAAATTGATTAGAGCCCTTTCTAACTTTGCACCAAGCCCCTTATAAACCGTAAATCTTGCTCCGGCAATTTTAGCCGCTCTTTCAAAATCTAAAATATCTAATTCTTCTCCCAGCTCCCAATGGGGTTTGGGTTCAAAGGTAAACTGACGGGGCTGGCCCCATCTTTTAACTTCCACATTATCATTTTCATCTTTTCCTACAGGTACAGATTCATGAGGAATATTAGGAATTAGCATTAACATTCTTTTTAATTCTTCTTCCTTCTCTTTTACCTGCTCGTCCAATTGTTTAATTTCCTGACCCAACTCCCTCATTTCTAAAATTAATTGTTCTGCATCTTCTTTGTTTTTCTTTCTTCTGGCGATTTCTTCCGAAACAACATTCCGTTTATTTTTTAATTGTTCTACCTTTCCTAAAATTTCTCTACGTTCTGCATCTAAGATGATTACTTTATCTAAAGATAAATCATAATGTCTTTTGGCCAGCGCTTCTTTAACCAATTCTGGATTTGTTCTGATCAATTTTAAGTCTAACATTTATTTATAACCCCCTTAATTTAAAATAGCGCAGAAATTTAAATTTTTCAAGCTAAATATAAAACCTCTCAACCCGATGAATCAAACCATCAGGGACGAGAGGTTTTCCCGCGTTGCCACCCTGTTTGATCAGACCTAAGCCGATCCACTTTCCATGCTATAACGGGCATTCCCGCTCCACTTACTCTAATTTTCAGTTTCTCGCTTAGAGGCGGATTCACCACACTTTTTTTACCGGTTTCCACCCGTCCCGGCTCTCTGGGAAAAAAGCATGTGGTTACTTTTCCTCTTCATTGCGTTTATTTATATGTTTTATTTTAACAAACCCTGTCCCTTTCATTCAATCAGATCACTTGTCTTTTTTTTCCCCCTGATCAATTTCATTTTTTTGTTTTTTCTCCTGACGCATAAACTGAACAATCAATTTATCTAATCTCTGACTGAGCCAATAAATTTCTTCCTGATTAAAGTCTGAGGGGATTTCTTCCCCTACCAACTTATGAAGTTCTTTGCGAAGGTATTCTATTTTGTTGATAAGGGCAGTAACATCGTCTTCAGACCGCCTTTGGTGGTTCATCCCCTATCCCCTCCTTTATTATAATCTCAAGTGCGTCCCCAAATTTCACCCTCAATCACTACACACCTTATAAGCAGTTATTTCGGCATAAAATTTAGAAACTCCTGCCCTAGCAAAAATTAAAATATTTATTCTTTATTTTCCCTTGAAATTCTTAAATTGGTTTAAATATATTATTTGCTCTATTTTATCCCCCAATACCTGTATTTATTCGCTTTTTTCATTTACAGCAAACCAAATTACTAACCAATTACATATATTATATAAAAAAGGGTTATCAAGGGAGGGAAATTATTGAATCAGAAGTATTCTACAATAATTAACTTAGGCCCACCCCTGAACAGAAATTTATCCATTATCTTTCATCTTATTTATAAGAATGATCATCTGAGGGAAATCCTAAAACTTTTAAACAAAAACAAAATTGAAGCAACCTTCTTTTTAACTGGAACTTATTTAAAAAAGAACAAAGAAATTCCAAAGTTAATCCGGGATTATGGGCATGAAATTGGCGGCTATACCTACAGCCACAAGGATTTAACCAAATTAAGACAGGATCAAGTTGAGCTGGAAATCGAAAAATTTATTGCTGTTGCCAGCAATAAAGATTTAATCAACCGGACCTTATTCAGCCTGCCCTATAATCAATACAACCGTTCGATTTTGGAAATTACCGCCAGATACAATTATCCGCAGATTATTTATCCTACAATTGATCTCAGCAAAATTCAAACAGACAATAAATTAACTGACAGCTGGGTCAATATCTTTAAAGGAGGAAACCTGATCAACTTAAGGGCAGACAAAGAGAAAACGATTAATTTATTAACTACCTTAATTAAAGAAGCAGAAAAACAGGACTTTTCTTGGCAAAAAGTCTCCCAACTACTCCAAATCAAACACCCTTATAAAACAATAACGATCCTAGCAGGGAAAACCATCTTTGAGCTTGGAAAGGAAGTAGGAATCAGTCCCGCCGTAATAGCTCAGCTAAACAGAGTACCCCTTAATAAAAAGCTTCTAGCTTACCAACTTGTTTATTTACCGGCCAGTGAAAACCAATTTTTCTCCTATACCGTTCTTCCCGGAGATACAATTAAAAGTATTAGCAGTAAATTTAACCTGGACCAAAGACAGCTTGAAGATTTAAACGGCCCCCTGGCCATGCAGCATCTTCGTCCCGGACAGCAAGTTATTATCCCTCAGGAAGCGGGGCTTAGCTATACTGTTCAAACCGGTGATACCTTCCTAAGCATTAGCCAGCAATTATCTATTTCCTTGCCGGATTTAATTCTCAGAAATCCCCAGCTCATTACGGCAGGGCAAAAGTTAATTATTTATCCAACCAAGCAAAATTAAAACAACAAAAGCTGCAGAATTCTCTGCAGCTTTATGACTGCACTAATTTGCTAACGCAAAAATCCCATTTTATTTAAGGGAAAGATACGGAAAAAAGCCTTACCAATAATTTTATCTTTGGAAACGTATTTATTATCCCAAAATCTGCTGTCGTTAGAGCTATTTCTATTATCGCCCAACATAAAATAATGTCCCTCCGGAACAAGATAGGGACCAAAATCTCCTCTCATGGGCTCATTTAAATAATCCTCCTGAATTTCCTGGCCATTAATAAATAAATTACCGTCTTTGATAACAACTTCGTCCCCAGGAAGTCCAATTACCCTTTTAACATAAATCATGCCCGGTTTATCAGGAGCATAAAAAAGCACAATTTCCCCCCGCCTGATTTCCCTAAAATGATAAATAAAACGGTTGGACAAAATTCGATCCTGGATATTAATGGTAGGAATCATTGAACCGGTAGGCACCAGGACAACCCCTATTACAAAATGGCTAATTAAATAAGCAATTACCGCTGCAAAAATCAGGGTTCTTATCCAATCCCACACCGTCTCCCTGGGTTCCAATTCTTTTTCCATTGTCTATCCCCCTCACCACCACGATAGTTTTATCCAGTGTTAGAAAACTACTTCCAAATTATACTACAAATTTCCTGGTAAGGGCAAATTTTACTTTTTACTGGCAGGAAACAGCAGCTAGCAATTTTTCCACCACATAATCTATTTCTTCTTCCCCCAGGTGGTTATGGAAAGGCAATGCCAAGGTTGAAGCAGAAACTTGTTCCGTTATAGGAAGCTGACCCGGTTTGTAACCAAATTGCTCCTGATAAAAAGGCTGGAGATGAATTGGTGTAAAATAAGGCCTACAGCCAATCCCGCAGTTCTGAAGATAGATCATAACCTTATCCCTGTTTATTTTTTGATCTAAACGAATAACATAGGCAAACCAACTCTGCCGCACCCGCGGACTTCTGGGGGGCAGGGTCAGCCAATTATATTTTTTGAGCCTCTCATCATACATTCTAGCAATTTTTTCTCTTTTTTCAATTATAGACTCTATTCTTTTTAATTGCACAATACCTAAAGCTGCGCTCATTTCATCTAGGCGGTAATTATATCCCAGTCTTTCATGGTGGAGCCACAAACCATTTTCCCCCCTGCCCTGATTCCGCATGGAACTGCAAGCAACAGCCAATTCCTCCCTATCTGTTACGATCATTCCCCCTTCTCCGGTAGTTATTTGTTTATTAGGATAAAAGGCAAAAACAGCAATATCACTTTCTGTCCCCGCCATTTTATCATCTATTTTACTGCCCAGTGCTTCGCAGGAATCTTCAATAATTGCCAGTCCATAATGTTTTGCTAAAGAAATAATTGGATCCATGGAAACCGGATAACCAAAAACATCTACCACCAGAATAGCTTTCGTTTTATCAGTTATAGCCCCCTCAATCAATTCCGGATTCAGGTTTAAAGTTACCG
>DUMD01000079.1 GCA_012840065.1 Clostridia bacterium | reverse complement strand
TGGTCATTTGGGCTATTCCTCCCTTGCTGGCGCAATAAGTTACCAACTTAGGCAAGCCTACCACCGCTCCAATAGAAGCGATATTAATGATTCTGCCCCATTTCTGTTCAATCATCACCCGGCCTGCCGCCTGACTGCAGAGAAAAACTCCTTTTAAATTAACATTAATAACCTGGTCCCATTCTTCCTCGGTAACAGTTTCCGCCCGTTTATAATAAGGGCTTATCCCGGCATTGTTAACTAGGATATCTACTCTACCGAATTTTTCTACCACTGCCTTTATTAATCCTTCAACCTGATCTGATTTACTCACATCGGTAGTAATGGCCAGAGAAGCTCGGCCCAGACTTTCAATTTCCGCTACCGTCTTTTTCACATCCTCCAGGGTCCTACTGGTAGGAACCACATCCGCCCCAGCTTCAGCCAAGGCAAGACTGATGGCTTTCCCAATTCCTTTAGTTCCCCCGGTAACAACAGCCACCTTTCCGGAAAGGTCAAATTTGTCTTGAATCATCCTGCACACCCTCCCCTTTATCTTCCCCCAAAGCAGCCAGTTGGGTTCTAATTTCCTCTGTGATCCTTTCGACTAGATCCTCCCATTCCCACTGGCGGTAATTAAAAATCTTTCCTGCAACAGTAATCTTGGGAACCTTTTCTTCTACTTCAAACTGCCCCACACAATCTATCCTACATCCGCTGACATTAAAGAGAAGATCCAGATTTTTTTCTCCATAACCGACAAATTGGACGGAGTCTGGTTTTAATTTTTCCTGCACTGCCTGGACTAATTTTTTGCGTTCAATATAGGGGTTACAACCACCGCAGTATTTAATACCAACCCGAAAAATTTTATTCAATTTGATACCTCCTATAGATATGCAAGCCTAATCCTCGATCCCGGCTAATTTTTTCGCCAGTTTTTTCTTCTGCTCCAGATTGGCCTCCCGGTACATCATAACCCGCTGGGCTTGAGGTGAACCTGCCCCATGCATTGATTCCACCAAAGCAGTTCCTCCCGTCATGTTCTCTAATAAGCGGCAAATCCTAATCCTGTGTTCGGTAGGAACTGAGGCAACGCCTTTAAAATATTTTTCGATATAGGGACCCAGTTTAGGATGTTTCAAATCCTGTTCTGAAGGAAGGGTAGCTAAAAGCCCTCCGGCCACGTCATGTGCTAAACGGCAGATTTCGTAAATAAACCTGGTAATATTATGCTTTACAGTATTAGCATACATTGTGTTCACATAATAAGAGCCGGCAGGCAGTTGCACCCCTTCATAGGCACTGGCTAATGATCCCGTATGCATGGTTTCAGTCAAATGAATCATTTCAATAATTTTATCCCTAATGTGACTGGCTTTTTCTGTTCCGTTATATTCAGCAATCAAGGCGGCTGCTCCGATCAAGACGTCGGTTACCCCTACCTTGCAGGCACCATAATTCTGCCGATGGTAGGAAGCAAAGCGTTCCACTAACATGCCGCTGAAATCGGTTTCTCCGTACATAAATACCCTTTCCCAGGGAACAAAAACATCTTCAAAAACAACCAGGGCCTCCCCGCCCACAATGGCATATTTGGCATTACCCTGATCAATTTCACCGGTTAATTTCCGTTCATCATTGGTCTGCCGGCCAAAGATATAGAAAATTCCCTCCGCATCAGCAGGAACAGCAAAACAAACCGCATACTCCTTATCCTCAGCTCTGAGGGCAGTAGTAGGCATAACCAGGATTTCATGGGAATTTACCGCTCCGGTTTGATGAGCCTTTGCCCCCCGAACGACTATCCCATCCTCCAATTCTTTTACTACATGAAGGTATAAATCCGGATCGGCCTGTTTACCCGGAGGCAGACTTCTATCTCCTTTTGGGTCTGTCATTCCGCCGGTACACATTAAATCATTATCCTGGACATAAGTAAGATATTTTTTAAACCGTTCATGATATTCCGTTCCGTATTTTTGATCTATTTCAAAGCTAGTAGCATAAATGGCATTCATGGCATCATATCCTACACATCTTTGGAAGCAGGTACCGGTTTGCTGCCCGATAGCCCGCAAAAGTTTTATTTTCTTTACTAGGTCGTCTGTACTTTGATGGATGTGAGTAAATCGATTAATTTTCTTGCCTGTTAAATGGGAAACTGCAGTAGCCAAATCTTCATATTCCGGGTCGTGGGCAAACTGGTAGGTGACAGCTGCTGAATTAATATGGGGTCTAATGGCGGGATGATCTACCGGGTTTTCAATCCTTTCCCCCATAAAATATACCTCTAAGTTCAGCTTTCTTAAGCTTTCTACATACTCCTCTGCCGTTTTAATTCCCATTCTTATCTTACCTCCTAATTATATATATTTTCTACCACTACCGTAATACCCTGGCCACCACCAATACAAAGACTGGCCAAACCATAGCGCAATTTTCTTCTTCTCATTTCGTAAAGTAAACCTAGTAGGATTCTGTTTCCACTCATACCAAGAGGATGGCCAATAGAAATTGCTCCCCCGTTAACATTAACTATTTCTTTATTTAACCCCAGTCCTTTAATAACACCCAAGGATTGAGCAGCAAAGGCTTCATTTAACTCAATTAATTCTATTTGCTCTAAAGTTAATCCTGCCCGTTTTAAGGCAATTTCAGTTGCCGGAATGGGCCCAATTCCCATCACAGCAGGATCAACCGCCGCAGAACCAAAGGATAGAATCCGGGCTAAAGGACGCAATCCCAGCTCCTCTGCTTTTTCCCCGGTCATCATAACCAAAGCGGAAGCTCCGTCGTTAATGCTGCTGGCGTTTCCGGCGGTCACAGTACCATCTTGCTTAAAAACAGGTTTTAATTTGGCTAGAGCTTCTAAACTAATATCACTCCGGGGACCTTCATCAGCTTTAAAGATCCTACTGCCTTTCTTATCTTTAATTTCCACCGGAACAACTTCCTCTAATAAACGACCGTCTGCAATGGCGGCAACCGCCTTTTTATGACTTTGATAAGCAAACTCATCCTGTTCCTCCCTGGTAATTCCATACATTTCCGCCACATTTTCAGCAGTACCCCCCATATGCAAACCACAGAAAGGATCAGTTAAAGTATAGATTAGAGCATCAATAAGTCTGCCGTCCCCCATTCTCTCTCCCCAACGGCTACCAAAGGAAAGATAGGGATAATTGCTCATGCTCTCCATTCCGCCGGCTACAACTATATCCTGATGACCGGCCAGTAGAGTAAGATAGGCCAATTCCACCGCCTTTAAGCCGGAACCGCACAGCTTATTTACGGTATAAGCGGGGGTTTCAATCGGCAGACCGGCTGTAAGGCTGGCTGTCCGAGCAGGATTATGCCCTTGAACGGTTTGAGCTATTGTACCAATAATCACTTCCCCCACCAGTTCTTTACTGACCTTCGCCCGTTCTAAGGCAGCTTCAATTGCAATCGCTCCCAACTCGTACACTTGTAAGTCCTTCAAACTGCCACCATAACTTCCCACCGGTGTGCGGGCTCCCTCTACAATCACAATTTCCTTTTTCACTTAATTACCTCCTTTGAAAACTTAATTACTTTTATACTTTTGACAAATTTCGCAATATTCTAACTTGTTGTAGAATATTGACTACTCAGAATTTTATTGCAAAATTCGTGCCAATCTATTTGGTTTTTACAGGTCAGAAAGACCAAGCATTTAAGATTATCATATTATAAAGGGGCGGAAATTTTGGTGTAGTTATACACCAAAATTTCCGCCCCCTGCTTGTGAAACAAGATACTTTCCCAGTTAAAACTAGTTTTTTAAAAAAGAAATCCATCTTGATGCTAAAAAACATCACATGATGCAAAATATCAGCATCAGTTCTTTACCAAACCGTATTTATGCATTTTTCTGACTACGGTAGAATGATCTATCCCTAAAGACCTAGCTATAGACCTGGTAGTCTTAAACTCTTTCAATGCAGCAAGGAGTAACTCCCGTTCCAATTTTTCCTTTGCCTCTTTCAGGGTAATGGGGGAGAGAATCTCAATTTTTATTTTTTCTTCGTTTTCTTTTTGATCCGCCACCATCTTTACCGTATCCAGATCCAATTCATCTTTTTCACTTATAACCACCAGGCGTTCCAAGAAATTAGACAGTTCCCTTACATTTCCGGGCCAAGTCTTATTGACTAAAAAGTTGTAAGCCTCAGAAGTTAATTTTTTAGAACATCCATATTGCTGGTTATATTTTTGTAAAAAATGACGAATTAGAGGAATGATATCATCTTTTCTCTCCCGCAGGACAGGAACTTTAATTCTAATCACATTAAGCCTAAAATATAAATCCTCTCGGAAGCGGCCTTCTTCTACCAATCCTTCCAGGTTTTTGTTGGTACAGGCAATAACCCTGACGTCAACTTTCACCGGTTTTATACCGCCCAGCCTCCAAATTTCTTTTTCCTGCAGAAAACGGAGGAGTTTAACCTGGACAATTAAGGGTAAATCAGCCACCTCATCTAAAACCAGAGTTCCTCCGTCAGCCAGCTCAATTAAACCCGGTTTCCCTTCTCTTTTTGCTCCGGAAAAGGCGCCAGGTTCATAACCAAACAACTCGCTTTCTAAAAGTTGTTCTGGAATTGCCCCACAATTGACCACAATAAGAGGGGACTTGTTTCGCCAGCTTTTATTATGAATAAACTTAGCCACCAAATCCTTTCCTACCCCTGATTCCCCCGTAATTAAGACTGTGGCATCACTCCCGGCAGACTTTAAGGCTGACAAAAGAACCTCGTTCATCTCTTTACTGACAGCAATAATTTCTCCCAAAGAACAATGTTGGGCTCTTAGCTCATCAAGTTCCGTCTGGTAGCGTTTTAAAAGATTTTGGGAAAAAGCAAGCTGTTTTTCCAGCTGTTTTATTTCAGTCATATCCCTTACATTTGTAACAACCCTTACGATCTTCCCATTTTCATCAAAGAGGGGACTGCCGGTAATAATACTCTCCCGTCCTGTAGCAAAACGCTGACTAATGGTTATGCTTTGTTTTTTCTCCAATACTTTAAGAGTAACGGAATCAGAAACAAAGCCTAACTTGATCACATCCCGCATGTTCATACCCGTAATAACCTCAGCGGGTACTCCCGTAATTCTTTCATAGCTTTTGCTAACTCTAAGAACATTACCCTCCCCATCGGCAATTACAATTCCATCATGGGAAGAATCGATGATAGCATCCAGCTCCCGATTTAAAGCTTGCAAATATTTTAATTCTTCCTGATCAGAACTTGCCATAAGATCACTCCCCGTAAAGGTTCCTCTTTTAAATCTAATTCTTTTTTTCCCTGCTAAACTCCTTTAAAAATGAAATCCCCTTACCTCTCTAAGAAGTAAGGGGCAGGATAACGGAAACCGCCGCACCGCCTTCAGCCAAATTCTCTAATATCAGCCTTCCTTTATGATTTTGAATAATTCGAGAACTAATTAAAAGACCTAGGCCGGTCCCTTGCTCTTTAGTGGTAAGAAAGGGTGTACCTAGACGCCGCAAAATCTTCTGCGGTATCCCTGGGCCAGTATCCTTAAAAGTTATCACAACTTCCTTATTATTCTTTAAAGCAGCTGATATTATCAGTTTACCCCCATTTTCCATGGCCTCAATTGCATTGTTGGCAATATTCATAAATACCTGAAACAGCTTATTTTTATCAGCCCGCAAAGAAGGCATTTCTTCACCGCATTCCAATTGAATTTCTACATTATGCAGAAGAGCAGTTCCTTTCAAGACAATGGCAAATTCCTGCAGCAACTCATCAATTTTTACCTCTGTCGGGGCAAAATCCCTAGGCCCTGCCAAAAGCAAAAGCTCATTGATAATTTTTTCCATCATTTCAATTTCATCATACATAATGTGGTAGTAATCCTCAACCAAGCGCCCACCGGGACCGGTTAGCTGAAGGAAACCCTTTACAGCAGTAAGAGGGTTCCTAATTTCATGGGCAACTCCTGCTGCCAGCTCTCCAATCATAGTTAACCTGGCCATTTTTTGCCTTTCCTCTTCTAATTCTTTATTTTTGAGGAGGTTTAAATTTTGATAGGCAATATAAACAGCAGCAAGGGAGATAACATAAATAAGCAGGTTGCGGATAAAGGTAAACAGCATCGGCCGCCAAATTGTCTCCCTAGGATAACTAATGGTCAGCACCCAATTAGCATCATCAATAGTAGTATAGAAAATATAGTCTTTTTCCTGATTAAACAAGGATTTGAACCAGCCATGGCCGGACTGCTCCTCTTCCGTCTTAGCAATAATTTCCTTGCCCGCGGAACCGACTTCACCGGAAGAGGCCTGCAAAAAAGGATGATAAACAATCTTTCCCGCCCGGTCAAAAATAGTTACCCTTCCCCCGGAGGAAAGGGGTAATTGGTTCAAATATTCGGCAATTGCAGTTTTTCTGACACTAGCAGCAATCACAGCATCTACAAAATTACTTTCATTATAATGGGGAACAGCTATTAAAAAAAGTTCTTCCCCATTCTGTTTATAATCCAATAAATCAGAAATAACCGTCTCGCCCCTCCAAACAGGAGAAAAAATAAGCTGGTTGCCAAGCTCTAATTGAGATTGAGAGTTGCTGGATGCTACTATCTCTCCCTGACGGTTAACAATAACTATCCTTTCCAAATATCTATTCTTATCGCTCAGGCTTTTAAGAATTTCCTCTTGGCCTTCCAATTGGTCTAATTTCATGCTAACAGCAGCATTGTTTAAAATAGCCTCCACATTTTCCAATTCGAAATCAACTATTTTTTTTACCAATTCCATGGAAGCAATCCCTGCCTCTATTTCAATATTCTTCCGTTGGATGACGCTTTCAAACAGTGCAAAATAAGTAACAATAGTAGCGGGGATTGCTAGAATTATAATTAACAGTATTAATTTTAGCTTCATAATTGGTCGCACTTTTGCTTTCAATTTTTACTCCCCTAACCTAAAAATATTAATAATCTTTAATCATTTTTTGAAAGTTCACCGGCAGCCAGGGTTAGTACAAATACTTCCTTACTACCGGCCTGTAAAAGGGTTTGGGCACAAGCATTCACAGTGGCACCGGTTGTGAAAACATCATCAATCAGAAGAATTACCCGTTTACTGACAAAATTTTTTTTATTAACCACAAAAGCATTAACTAAATTTCTTTCCCTTTCCTTTTTGTTTAAACGAGATTGGGATAAGGTATTTCTGGTTCTAACTAAAACATTGGGCGCAAAGTCCAGGTTTAGCTGTTTTGCCAAAAAATTTGCTAATAAATCAGCCTGGTTATAACCCCTTTCTTTTAGCTTAGAGCTATGAAGGGGTACACCAAGGATCAGATCTAGGGCCCCATATTGTTTTTCCTCCAACAGAGTTTGCACCATTAAGTTTGCAAAAACCCTGCCTAATTCAGGTTTATTCCCGTATTTAAATTTATAGATACCTTCCTTTAACTTACCCTTGTATAATCCCCAGGACCTGTTAAGTTTAAAAAAATACTCCTCCTCTCCGCAGGAAAAACACCTATTTCCCAATAAGGGTCTGCCGCAGATAGCACATTTTTCTCCACCAATTTTAGGCAATCCGGCATAACATTGTTCACACAACCCCCCAAAATTAATCTTTGCTGCTTGTCCACAAAGAAGACAAACTAGTTTAGGAAAAAACAAATCCAGCAAGTCAGAAAATAAATTCATTGTCCTTATTCACCAAATTTCTCTAAAATTAATAAATTTTTTTTTAAAATTATTAATTTTTTCTCCCCACAACTTATCTTCCCTTATAAAAAAGCATATAAAGTATAACACTGTTTTTTGACAACTATTGACGAAAAATGAAGATATGCTCAAAATGAAAAAAAAAGATGCTGGTTCAGCATCTTCAAAATTCTATTGTTGTTGAATGAAATTTTCTAATATCTGTTTGGCATATTCCTGAGCCCCAAAAAGGGAATGATCCCTGTAAGTACCGCATTGGATTGGGTTAGCCGCCGGAACTTCCTTTGCCTCTAGTACCTTTTCTAAGCTTTTACATAAGGCCCGTTTAACCTTTTCCAAATCGGGTTGGCCGAAGACGATTAAATAAAAACCGGTACGGCAGCCCATAGGAGAAAGATCTATTACTCCCTCCAGTTCTTCTCTAATGCTTTCTGCCAGAATATGTTCCAAAGTATGCAGGGCTGCAGTGGGAATAGCGTCCGTATTAGGCTGAATCAGCCTTAAATCGAATTTAGTCACCACGTCCCCTTTGGGACCGGTCATAACCTCGGCTAGCCGTACGTAGGGAGCTTTTACTGTCCGGTGATCAAGTTTGAAGCTCTCAACTGTTTTGTCCATCACCTTACCTCCTAATTTATTTTTCGCAGTATTCCTTTAATCAAAAGTAGAGAGTTTTCCGCCGCTTGCGCCAGAAAGCTGGAAAAATCATCAGGAGCCCCACCATCTGCCCGGTCCGAAATGGCTCTAATCACAATAAAAGGAACCCCATTTAAACTGCATACCTGGGCCACAGCCGCCCCCTCCATTTCCGTGCAATGTCCCCCTAATTTTTCCCGCAATTGACTTGCTTTATCCTTAGAAGCGATAAATTGGTCTCCCGAAAGGATCCTTCCCGTTTTGACCTGAATATTTTCCAGTTCCGAAGCCACTTCAGAAGCCAATTTAACAAGTTCCCCATCAGCTTGGAAAAAACGACAATTAAGGCGGGGAATCTCTCCAATCTCATATCCTAATTCCGTCACATCAAAATCATGTTGCCCGGCATCCTGGGAAACAACAATATCACCAATATTAAGGCTCGGATCCAGTGCCCCAGCCACTCCAGTAAAAATAATTTTATCGGTCTTAAAATTGTCAATTAAAATCTGAGCGCAAATAGCAGCATTAACCTTACCGATCCCGGATTGAACCAGAACTACCTCCTTACCTTCCCAACTACCCAGGAAAAACTCCATACCGGCCTTCTTTTCTATCCTCTCCACTTCTATTTCCTGCTTTAAAAGGGCAATTTCTTCATCCATTGCTCCCATAATTCCTATTCTCAAAATTTTTCCTCCTCCTTTATACTAGGTCTCGAAATTACTTTAACAAAACCAACCTATCTAGTCAAATAGGCAGAAAATAACCGGTCTTCAAGACCGGTTATTTTCTGCATCTTACAACTTAAATTGATTAACAGCGGCATTAAGTTCCTCTGCCAACTTAGCCAAACTTTTTGCAGCTTGAGCGATTGTTTCAACACTAGCTGTTTGTTCCTCAGCAGTAGCGGATACTTCTTCCGTTCCTGCTGCTGTTTGCTGGGAGATAGTGGCAATATTTTCGGAAGCCTTTACAACTTCCTCTGCTGAAGCAGCCATTTCCTGAGCTGCTGCAGACACTTCCTGGATTTCCTGATTGATTTTCTCAATTCCTTGGCTGATATCTCTAAAGGCTGCTTCTGTGTTCTTTATGGCCTCACCCTGCAACCTAACCGCCTCATCTGTCTTAGCCATCTCTGCCAGTACATCATCCACACCCTTATTGATCTTAGCCAAAAGGTTAGAAATCTGTACCGCAGCCTCTGCTGAATTTTCAGCCAGTTTTCTCACTTCGTCGGCAACGACGGCAAATCCTCTACCCTGCTCACCGGCCCGGGCTGCCTCAATAGCTGCATTCAGGGCTAAGAGATTGGTCTGACCGGCAATATTGGTTACCGCATCTACAAACTCGCCAATCTGTTTAGCATCGTTAATCAGCACATCCAGGGCGCTAGACACATTAGCAACGGACTTGTTATTCTGGACAATGCTTTCATTAAGTTCTTCCAGAGTTTCAACCCCTTTTTCCGACATGCTGGAAGCAGCGGAAGCTATTTGGGCCACATTGTTGGCGTTGGAAGCCACCTGATTAATAGTTACAGCCATCTGTTCCATCAATTG
>DUMD01000007.1 GCA_012840065.1 Clostridia bacterium | reverse complement strand
GATTGGAAATAAACCCTACCTCCACTAAAACCGCCGGTACCTGAGAAGTTCTGAGAATATAGGCATCTAAATCCTTTGCTTCCCGCTTAGTTCCACCCAGGTTTTCTTTCAAAGCATCTTGGATAATAGCTGCCAAAAGCCGGTTTTCTTCCAGATGAGCAGAATAAAAGGTCTGAGCCCCTGACCAACGGGAAGAAAGAATACTATTAACATGAATACTGACTAATAAATCAGCATTAGCTTCCTCCACAATTTTTTGCCGTTTTTCTAAATCACTTCTTTTTCTGGTCACTCCCCTCGGCCGATCATCATCAGCTAAATCATAATCCCCATCCCGGGTCAAAATAACATTGGCACCGGATTCTTCTAAAAATTGTTTTAAATAGAGGGCTATTTTTAGAACAACGTCCTTCTCTGCTTCACAATAGGGGCTTGTAGCTCCCGGGTCCTGTCCCCCATGTCCAGGATCTAAAACTATGGTTTTCCCGGCTACCAGCAGGGTAAGAACTTCTCTACCCTGATTCCACCCAAATCTTAGCCCCGGGCCCTCTGAAAAAAACCTAACAAATGTGCAGGCAAAAGTAATGATTAGAATAAGAACAAATCTCTTTATTTTTGGATCAATCTGCATTTGACCTATCCCCCCAGCTTAAATTCAAATTCCTGCCCTAGCTCTTATATAGAAGATATTCCTGTCCCGACCATTCCAGAACAATCTTCTTTTAGAAAATCCTTGACAAAAAAAAAGAGGGATAATATACTAATAACTAATTTAATACTTTGCTCATTTGCTCTTATCCCGAGCGGTGGAGGGACTGGCCCGAAGAAACCCGGCAACCGGCAGATTTACTGTGCGGTGCTAATTCCTGCAGAACAATTGTTCTGAAAGATAAGAGAAGAGTTTAAACATAAAGCCTCTTCTCGTAAAGGGGCTTTTAAATTTTTATTAAGGGGGATTTAATGTGAACAAAAATACGAATTGGGGATTTGCCACCAGGTCAATCCATTTTGGACAATCACCGGATCCAACCACAGGGGCAATAGTTTGTCCTATTTATCAAACAAGTGGCTTTGCTTTCCAATCTGCAGAGCAGGCCGCACGGGTATTCGCAAGCGAGGAAGAAGGTTTTATTTATACCCGGATCAGCAATCCTACCGTTGATCGTTTTGAAAGAAAAATGGCAGCTTTAGAAGAAGGGGAAGCAGCTCTAGCCGTTTCCTCAGGAATGGCTGCTGTTACCACTGCCATCTTTACCATTCTGGGAGCCGGCGATGAGATAGTTGCTTCCAAAACCCTCTACGGGGGCAACTATCACTTGTTTGAATCAACCCTGCCTAAATTAGGAATAAAAACTCGTTTTGTGGAACCAGATAATCTGGAGGACTGGGAAAAAAATATTAATAGCAAAACTAAACTTTTGTTTGCTGAAACTCCGGGGAACCCCAAACTAAATTTGCTGGATATAGAAGCTATTTCCAAATTGGCTAAAAGTGCGGGTATACCCTTGATGGTAGACAACACCTTAAACACTCCCTATCTCCTTAAACCCCTTAGTTTGGGAGCTGACATCGTTATACATTCGGCAACTAAATTTATCTGCGGCAATGGCACTTCCATCGGAGGTATAATTATTGGAAAGAAGGAATTAATTGATGAAGCAAGGGCAATTACCCTGAGAGATATCGGCCCTGCTCTGAGTCCTTTTAACGCTTGGCTCTTTTTGCTTGGCCTGGAAACCCTTGCCCCAAGAATGCAGTGGCACAGCAGATCCGCTCAAAAAATTGCGGAATTCTTGGAAAACCATCCTCAAGTATCTTGGGTGAGCTATCCTGGGCTGCCTTCTCATCCTGACCATCAATTAGCGCTTAAACAAATGAAAAATGGCTTTGGGGGAATGATTTCCTTTGGAGTTAAGGGAGGTCTGGAAGCAGGAAAATCCTTATTAAATAGGGTTAAACTCTGTACTATCGTGCCTAACCTGGGTGATAGTCGCAGTTTAATAATTCATCCTGCCTCTACTACCCATCAATTGATCACGCCAGAACAGCGTTTAGAAACCGGTGTAACCCCGGATTTAATTCGTCTGTCGGTGGGTCTGGAAGATCCTGAAGATATCATTGCTGACCTGGTCCAGGCCTTGGAGTAAAACTAAGCAGAAATCTGCTTAGTTTTATTTTTTGTCAAAATTAAAAAATTGTTATTAATGTCATAAATTTAGCATTATAGTTCCTCTTCAACTCTCAAATACTAAGATTACAATCAAAGGAGGTGAATTAATTGTCAAAAAATAGAAAAATAATTATATTAGCTATAGTCTGCTTAATTCTAACTTTTACTTTGTTAGGTTGTACAGCCCAACGGAGGCCTGAACAGACTCCGGCGCCGGGACCAACACCCATACCCCAGCAAAACGTACCCCCACAAAATCAAGAACAGATTCCAACTGATCCGACTGAATTGAATAAACTGGCTCAGAATCTAGCTAAGGAAGCTGCCAAAGTTAATGGGGTAAAAGATGCTACTGTTGTAATTACCGGCAATACTGCCCTTGTTGGTCTTGATCTAGCTGCTAATACACCAACTCAACAGATTAATTCAATTCAGGAACAAGTTGCCAATACTATTAAACAGGCAGACCAGAGAATTAAAAATGTTTCCGTTACTGCTGACGCAGATTTAACAACCAGAATTAGAAACATTGGCCAGGAGATTGCTAATGGGAAACCTATTTCCGGTTTTGCTCAAGAAATTGATGACCTCATTAAACGAATAGGGCCGACTATGAACACAAGATAAAAAAACCTGGTTTTTTACCAGGTTTTTGTTTATTTCTTTCCCCCACCGGGCCCTCTAGAAACACGAATTCTTTTACGTTTAATAGCACGAATTATATCTTGGGAAGGATTCATTACTACCTGATGGGTTTTACCATTATTAAGCCAAGTTAAAATCCAGCGGTTTTGGCTTGAAGTAGTAAATTTTCGAGTAGGATACTTATAAATGGCTACCCTATATTCATTTGGTCTTCTGGGCGCTGGTTTTAAAGAAACTATATCTTTAATAGGCACGACTAGTTTAGACATGAAAGCAGTCAAAATAAGCTCATCATCCTTAACCGTATACTTTAAGGATAAGAGGGTATAGGCATATAAAATAACTGCCACAATAAAAAATCCAATCAAAAAAGCATAAATCGTATCTACATTATTACTGGTAAACATGAAATAGATATTATAAACTAAAAGTGCAATTATTAAAACTGCCATTATAATAAATCCCCAGCCAAAATTATTACTTTTAAAAAATGGTCTTTCCTCTACCATCCTCTGTTAACGCCTCCCCTTCCCTATTCTCCTAACCAATGAAGGTTTTCACAGCCTCAGATGAAGTTTTAATCCATCCGCTGCCATGGTTTAGATTAGTTTTTAATCATCTAAAATGCCTGACTCTTTCTTTAAAAAGAATTTCAAGCTATTTAGAAGTAAATACGCAAAAAGCGTCTTAATAGACGCTTTCGCCATAAAAATAAATAATCCTCTTTTAACGTTTGGAAAATTGAGACGCTTTTCTTGCTTTTTTAAGACCGTATTTTCTCCGTTCTTTCATCCTTGGATCGCGGGTCAAGAAACCAGCTTTTTTCAGGATAGGTCTCAATTCACTATCAGCCTTCAATAGGGCTCTGGCGATACCTAATCTAATTGCACCTGCCTGACCGCTAATACCACCACCCTCTACCTTTGCTAATACATCATAGCGGCTAAGCAAATCAGTAAGGACAAGAGGTTGTCTTACAATCATCTCTAAAGTCTTCTTGCCGAAATATTCATCTAACTGACGCCCGTTAACAACAATATTACCTTCACCGGGAACAAGTCTGACTCTGGCAATGGCGTTTTTTCTTCGGCCTGTTCCGTAGTATTGTAATTGTGCCAATTAATTCTCCTCCTTTCCTCTTCCGCTTAGGTTAGTTGGAAATATTCCAAACTTCTGGTTTTTGAGCTTGATGAGGATGTTCAGATCCGCTATAAACCCGGAGTTTTTTCAACATTTTCCTTCCCAGCCTATTATGGGGCAGCATACCTTTTACTGCTACATATACTGCTTCTGTAGGTTTCTGAGCCAGAAGCTTGTCGTAGGTTATTCTTTTTAATCCACCCGGATAACCAGAGTGAGTAATGCGTTCTTTTGTATACATTTTATCTCCAGTAAGTACAATTTTATCAGCATTAACAACAATTACATGGTCGCCTGTATCCACGTGAGGCGTATATGTTGGTTTATGTTTACCACGCAAAATCTTTGCTACCTCACTAGCTAAACGGCCAAGAACCTTGCCTTCCGCATCAATAACATACCAATTACGCTTAACTTCGTTTGGTTTAGCCATATAAGTAGTGCGCATCATATCCTATCCCTCCTCCTCAATGACTGGAAGTTTTCGATTATAATCTCAGTTTATTAGGTATATTTTTACAACCAGTATAAACTGGGGGCTCATCAGGTTATACGGTTGAAAATTCCCTAACATATTGTAGTATACCAAATCTGCGCTGTCAAGCATTATAAACAGTGTTTACTATCAGTTTGAAAAGTCCCTTAAAGGCAAAGATGACAAGCTAAATAAAGTACCATCCGACCTACAGTAAGTCATCATATAATACTTTCACTAAAAAAAGTCCATGGGCTGGCACAGTGGGACCGGCCAATGAGCGATTTCCCGTTTCAATTATTTCTTTAATAACTGTCGGTTTTATTTTTTTTCTACCTATCTCTAACAATGTCCCTACTGTAATCCGTACCATATTATAAAGAAAGCCATTCCCTATAAACTGCAGACTTAATTTTTCTCCTTCCTTTTTTAACTCCACACTTTTTAGGGTACGAATAAAATTTTTAGTAGAACTATTAGCTGCTGCTAGTCCTCTAAAATCATGGGTTCCTTCTAAAAATTTAGCAGCCTCTAACATCAAGTCTAAATCTAAAGGGTATGGATAATAATAAACATAATTCCGCCAAAATACGTTTAGATACTTGCCTGAATAAACGTAGTAGCGGTAAATTTTACCCCGGGCAGAAAAACGGGCATGAAAATTCTCATCCTCCTCGCTCGCTTCAATCACCCTTATATCCGGTGGTAAAACTGAATTTAAAGCACTAACGAACTTTTCAGCAGGAATAGCTGATTCAGTTTTAAAATTGGCAACCTGAGCCAAAGCATGAACTTTTGCATCAGTTCTCCCTGCTCCAATCACTCTGGTTTGTATTTTTGTTATCTTCAAAAGAGCATCTTCCAGACTTCCCTGGATAGTCCTACGGTTAGGTTGAATTTGCCAACCGCTATAGTTTGTACCATCATATTGAATTACCAGTTTGATATTCCTCATGGATTCACTTCCACTGGTTATTTTAGATTATAAACACAATTGCGGCTACAATCGCAATTGTTAAATAACCAAAGTAATCTAAGGAAGTAATTTTTAACTGTTTCATTCTGGTTCTATTATCCCCGCCCCTATAGCAGCGGGCTTCCATAGCCATGGCCAGCTCATCTGCCCTACGGAAAGCATTAATGAAAAGAGGAACCAGTAAAGGAATCATATTTTTTCCTCTCTGAATCAGGTTGCCACTTTCAAAATCTGCTCCCCTAGCCATCTGAGCTTTCATAATTTTTTCCGTTTCTTCCAGCAAAGTTGGAATAAATCTTAAAGCAATTGTCATCATCATTGCCAGTTCATGAGCAGGAACTCCAAACCTACGGAAGGGACTGAGTAATCTTTCTATCCCATCGGTTAAAGCAATTGGCGAGGTAGTAAGCGTAAGAAGAGATGTTGCTACGACCAAAAGAATTAACCTAAAGGCCATAATCAGACCCAGCCTTATTCCTTCATAAGTTAGGGCAAAAGGCCCCCACTCCCAAATAACTGTACCTGTATTCAAAAAAGCATGCAAAACTAGGGTAAAAATAATAATTAACAGCAGAGGTTTTATTCCTTTTAAAACAAATTTTAGCGGAACTTGCGAAATAATAATCATGCTCAGCGTAAACAAGCCTAAGAAAAGATATTCCCAAAAGCTTTCAGCCAGGAACAGAATTATAATGTAAATAATACTGGAAATAATCTTCGTTCTAGGATCAAGCCTGTGAATAAGAGAGTTGCCGGGGATAAATTGTCCTATGGTAATATCTTTAATCATGGTCATTTCCCCTTAACGCTTTTAGTATTTCTTGTTTGGATTCCTCAACCGTAAGCACGTCCGTCCGCACCTTCAGTCCTCTTTCTTTTAACTTGTGCATAAGTTCAGTAACCTGCGGCACATCCAAACCGATTTTTTTTAGAATTTCAGGTTGGCTAAAAACCTCCCTGGCTGTACCCTGAAGTGCTACTTGCCCTCTATGCATAACAATCAGCTTGTCTACCAGTCTTGCTATGTCTTCCATGCTATGGGATACTAGGATAACAGTTATATTCAGCTTATCATGCAGATCTTTAATTTCCTGGAGTATTTCGTCCCTTGCCCTGGGATCTAAACCTGCTGTAGGCTCATCCAGAATAAGAATTTCCGGTTCCATTGCCAGCACCCCAGCAATAGCAAGTCTTCTCATTTGCCCGCCGCTTAAAGAAAAGGGAGAACGATCATATAATTCTTTCTGGTTAAGTTTAACCATAGCTAGGGCTTTTTTTACTCGCCTATCCACTTCTTTTTCATCTAACCCCATATTGCGAGGGCCAAATGCGACTTCCCTATAGACATTTTCTTCAAATAATTGATGTTCAGGATATTGAAAAACCAGACCTACCTTTTGTCTGATTTTTTTTAAGTCCGTTGATTTAGCACTAAGATCTAAACCATTCACGATAATTTGACCTTTCGTAGGTTTTAGCAAACCATTTAAATGCTGGATCAAAGTAGATTTGCCGGAACCGGTATGCCCGATTAAGCCAACAAATTCCCCCTGTTTTATCTCGAAACTAACGTTTTTTAAAGCAGTTGACTGGAAAGGAGTACCCTCCATATAAATATGAGTAAGGTCTTTAACTATTATGGACATAACTTCATCACCATTTCTTCTATTGTGAGAATGTTTGGCTCAATGTCAACACCCTCTTTGCGCAATAAATACGCTAATTCAGTTACCTGAGGTACATCCAAGCCAATAGCTTTTAATTTCTCTACCTGGCTAAATACCTCCGCTGGGGTTCCTTCCATTACAACCTTTCCTGCTTCCATTACAATAATTCGGTCTGCTTCTACTGCCTCATCCATAAAATGAGTTATATGAACAACCGTAATTCCCTTTTCCCGGTTAAGCTTCTTTATTGTGCGCATAACTTCTTTACGGCCAGCAGGATCCAACATTGCAGTGGGTTCATCCAGTACAATGCACTCCGGTTCCATCGCCAAAACACCGGCTATAGCAACTCTTTGTTTTTGGCCTCCTGAAAGTAAGTGAGGTGCATGCTTGCTGAACTCCTCCATACCAACAGCTTTTAATGCTTCATCGACCCGTTGGCGAATTTTTTTTGGTTCAATTCCAAGATTTTCCGGACCAAAAGCCACATCTTCTTCCACAATAGTAGCAACTAATTGGTTGTCGGGATTCTGAAATACCATGCCTACTGTTTGCCGCAAATTCCAGAGGTTGTCTTCATCTGCTGTATTCATATTTTTTACATAAACTACGCCTGAACTAGGTAGTAAAAGACAATTGAAATGCTTGGCTAATGTAGATTTCCCCGAACCATTATGTCCTAAAATTGCGACAAATTCGCCCTTCTTAATTGAAATATTTATTCCTTTTAAAGCCAGCACTTCATTATCCGTTCCCCTATTATAATGGTGGCATAATTTTTCAGTAACGATCATATCCACATTGACCACCTTGCTTAAACATTGTTAGGGTCCAAGGTGCAGGAGTTTTCTATTCTCCTGTCCCCTGCCCCTTTAACAACTTTTTTTTAACTAGACCAATTCAATAATAACCATGGGTGCCGCATCTCCCCGGCGAGGCCCGATTTTAGTTATACGTGTATAACCGCCTGAACGTTCAGCATAGCGGGGAGCGATATTATCAAATAAATCCTTAACTACAGTCTCGTCTAAAAGATAAGCAAGAACAAGCCTGCGGGAATGTAAGTCACCTCTTTTAGCTAAGGTAACCATTTTATCAGCAATCTTGTTGATTTCTTTAGCTTTCGCTTCAGTAGTTTCGATTTTGCCATGTTTAAACAAAGAGGTTACAAGGTTGCGAAACAACGCCTTACGGTGTCCAGAATTGCGACCAAGCTTCCCGTACTTCATCTTCTGTTCCCTCCTTTTACTCTTCCTTTTCCTTCAAAGAAAGACCAAGGCTCTCAAGTTTCCTCTTGACTTCTTCCAAAGATTTTTTACCTAGATTTCTTACTTTCATCATGTCTTCTTCTGTTTTGTTAATTAATTCCTCTACAGTATTTACTCCCGCCCGTTTCAAGCAGTTATAAGAGCGAACCGACAGGTCGAGTTCTTCAATAGTCATTTCTAATACTTTATCCTTGCCTTCTTCCTCTTTTTCAACCATTATTTCAATATCTTTAGTATCACTGGCAAGATTAACAAATAAATCTAGATGTTCAATAAGAATTTTGGCAGCCAAACTAACTGCATCATCCGGCCTAATACTTCCATCGGTCCAAATTTCAATTATTAATTTATCATAATCTGTAATCTGGCCAACCCTGGTATCTTCTACAGTATAATTGACTTTGTAAATTGGACTAAAAATTGAATCAACCGGAATTACACCTATACCTTGGTCATTTTTCTTATTATGTTCTGCCCGAACATAACCCCGACCTTTTTCCGCCCTCATCTCACAGTAAAGGCGGGCCCCATCATTTAAAGTAGCAATGTGCAGGTCAGGATTAAGTATTTCTACATCACTATCTCCTTTAATATCCCCAGCCACTACTTCACACGGTCCCTCTGCCTCAATTCTAAGTATCTTGGGTTCGTCAGAATGGATTTTCAGAGATAGCTTCTTGATATTCAAGATTAACTCTGTGGTATCCTCCACTACCCCCGGAATAGCCGAGAACTCATGCAATATTCCATCAATTTTAATGGAAGTAACAGCCGCTCCCGGCAAGGAAGAGAGAAGAATTCTCCGGAGAGAATTTCCAAGAGTTATACCATACCCCCGTTCAAGAGGTTCAACCACAAATTTACCATAGGTAAAATCATCACTCATTTCTGCACATTCAATTCTTGGCTTCTCAATTTCAATCATAAGATAGATACCCTCCTTAGGTAGTGCTGAATTTGGGAAAAGCCTGTTGATGAGGGTGATTCTTATTATTTATCTTGTTATATAACTATTTGGAATAAAGTTCGACAATCAATTGTTCTTGAATCGGTAGATCTATATCTTCCCTTGTTGGTTGGCCGATTACGGTACCTTCAAGCTTATTTGCATCTAAACTCAGCCAAGAAGGAATAGCTTTCTGACCCAAGTTTTCACTTAGTTCTTTAAATTTCGGTGAATTTAAGCTTTTTTCTGCCACACTTATTACATTACCTTCCCGAACAAGGAAAGAAGGTATATTTACTTTAACGCCATCTACCCGGAAATGTCCATGCCGAACTAACTGACGTGCCTCTTTCCTAGAATTAGCAAATCCCAAGCGATAAACAACATTATCCAACCGTCTTTCTAAAATTTTCAACAGATTTTCACCGGTAATCCCTTTTTGTCTGTCTGCCATCTCAAAATATCTTCTAAACTGGGATTCTAAAACACCATAAATACGGCGTACTTTTTGCTTTTCTCTTAGCTGCAAGCCATATTCGGTTTCCCGTTTTCTGCCCTGGCCGTGTTGGCCGGGTGCATAAGTCCGACGATCAATAGCACATTTTTCTGTATAGCATCTATCACCTTTTAAATAAAGTTTAGTATTTTCTCTACGGCAGAGTCGACAAACCGGTCCTGTATATCTTGCCATTAAAATTTACACCTCCTAAGTGTAGATTTTCTAAATTTGATCCTTTATCTATTATAACCATTATACACGGCGGCGTTTCGGTGGCCTGCAACCATTATGGGGAATAGGGGTAACATCTTTAATTACGTTAATTTCCAACCCCGCTGCTTGCAATGAACGAATTGCCGCTTCCCTGCCTGAACCAGGACCTTTTACTCGCACTTCGATCTGTTTCATACCGTGTTCCATTGCAGCTTTAGCAGCCTCTTCAGCTGCCATTTGAGCTGCAAATGGTGTGCTTTTCCGGGAACCACGGAACCCAAGAGCACCGGCACTAGCCCATGAAATAGCGTTGCCCCTGGTATCAGTAATTGTAACGATTGTATTATTAAATGTGGATTGAATATGAGCAATTCCAACCTCTACATTCTTCCGCTCTTTTTTCTTGGTTCTGCCCCTTCTTTTTGCAACCATGATTTCTCTTTCCCTCCTTTTTCCTTACCTATTTTTTGCGTCTAACACCAACGGTTTTTCTTGGGCCTTTTCTTGTCCGGGCATTGGTTTTAGTCCGCTGTCCTCTTACGGGTAAACCACGACGGTGACGCAATCCCCGATAACACCCAATTTCAATCAGCCGTTTAATATTAAGAGCAACTTCCCGCTGCAAATCCCCTTCAACTTTATAGTTTTTATCAATCACTTCACGAAGCCTGTTAACTTCTTCATCCGTCAGATCCCTTACCCTTGTATCCGGATTTACTTCTGCCTGCGCTAAAATCTTTTGTGCTGTAGGCCGACCAATACCATAGATATAAGTCAGGCCAATTTCAACTCGTTTGTCTCTGGGTAAGTCTACACCAGCTATACGGGCCATCTAATTGCACCTCCTTAACCCTGTCTCTGTTTGTGTTTAGGATTTTCGCAAATTACCATTACTTTTCCATTGCGTTTAATTACCTTACACTTTTCACAAATAGGTTTAACCGATGGTCTAACCTTCATCGCGTTTATCCTCCTTTGTATCGACTACTTGTATCGATATGTTATCCGGCCACGAGTTAGGTCATAGGGTGATAGTTCTACCGTTACTCTGTCACCGGGTAGTATTCTGATAAAATTCATTCTAATCTTGCCGGAAACATGGGCAAGAACCTGGTGACCGTTTTCTAATTCCACCCGGAACATGGCATTGGGCAATGGTTCTATAACCCTGCCTTCAACTTCAATAACATCTTGTTTTGCCATTAAGTTGGACCACCCTCCTTAATTCTGTACACCCTTCTCTTCCTCGCCTTGTTGAAAAATCTCTAATGCCCTACTAATTTCCATGTTAGTAAGCTTTTCGTTTTGCAAGAGCTTATGCCGGATAGCTGAATCTACGTATTTACAAGCCTGCAAATGCTTAATATTTTTTTTCTTTGGTGATTCAATCTTACGTAGATCACCGTCAGCAACCAGCACATATTTGTCATCAATTATTCCAACAAGAATAAACATTTTCCCTGCATCACGGCCAGCAATTGAACGCACAACCTGGCCGAGCTGCAAATTATTTGCAACCATTCAAAATACCTCCATTTGCCCTCTTGGCATCGAAAAGTTCCGGTTTTGTCAGGGTTTCCAACCATTTTTTGCATCATATCATATATTCTAGCCTGAAATTAAACTCTCACAAAACTTTTCCGACATCCCGGAGGTAAAACTAGGAAGAATGCCTTATGATTTTAAACCGTTTATAATCTCATTATAAACCTCTTCAACTGGCTTATTGCCTTGAATCGTCAGTAATATACCCTTCTCTTGATAATAAGCAATTAAAGGAGCAGTTTGTTCTTCATAAACCTGCAGCCGTTTTGTTACAGCTTCTAACTTATCGTCATCCCGCTGGTATAACTCCCCACTGCAATTATCGCAAGTACCTTTTTTAGCAGGAGGCTTAAATTCCTCATGATAGGTTGCACCGCAATTTTTACATACCCAGCGTCCAGTTAAACGGGCGAGTAAAACATCTTTAGGTACTACAAAATTAATTACCTTGTCGATTTTTTCACCTCTGGCCGCAAGATTAGCTTCCAAAGCATCAGCCTGTGCCACTGTCCTTGGAAAACCGTCTAGAATATATCCGTTAGCACAGTCAGGTTCTGCTAGCCGTTCTTCAACAATCCCGACAACCACATCATCGGGGACAAGTTCCCCTTTATCCATATATTGTTTAGCTTTAAGTCCCATTGCCGTTCCAGCCTTAACAGCATTTCTAAATATGTCGCCGGTAGATATCTGAGGAATATTTAGATTGGCTGTTAATAATTCCGCCTGGGTTCCTTTTCCTGCTCCCGGTGGCCCAAGAAATATTAATCTCATTATTCTACCCCCAGTCGTTCCAATTCAAAATTCTACTTCAAAAAGCCTTGATAATGACGCATTAACATCCGAGCCTCAATTTGTCTTACTGTTTCTAAAGCGACACCAACCATAATAATAATTGAAGTACCAGCGAATGCAACTCCAGGCATTTTGGTCACTGCAGTTACAATCGTTGGTAGAACTGCAACAACCCCCAAAAAGATTGCTCCTACTAAAGTTATCCGGGTAAGTATCCGGTTAATATAGTCAGAAGTAGGTCTCCCCGGTCTGATTCCGGGAATAAATCCTCCGTGTTTCTGAATATCCTTAGATACATTTATTGGGTTAAAGGTAATTGCTGTATAGAAGTAGGTAAAGAAGATGATCAGAATCACATATAAAACCAAGTATACAGGTTGATCAGGCGCAATTACCTTTGCTAATTTTTGAAAGAATGGATGTTGGATAAATTGGGCGATGGTTGCCGGGAATAAAAGCACAGAGGATGCAAAAATAATCGGGATTACGCCTGCCTGATTAACTTTAATTGGTATATGTGTACTCTGCCCACCGTATAACTTCCGACCAACTACCCGCTTGGAATACTGTACAGGAATTCTCCTTTCACCGTCCTGAATAGCAACAATACCCGCAACTACTACTAAACTAATCACAATCAGTATTATAACACTGATAATATTCTTCGCATCAGCAATAACATATTGGGTAATTTGGAAAAACATTGTTGGAATACTGGAAACTA
Organism: Clostridia bacterium; assembly: GCA_012840065.1. Classification (GTDB taxonomy): domain Bacteria; phylum Bacillota; class DUMD01; order DUMD01; family DUMD01; genus DUMD01. The sequence goes on along the minus strand of DUMD01000007.1, from coordinate 1,163 downwards.
TGTTTAAGAAGATCAATAAGGAGATCCCGTTCCCTATACCCTTTTCTGTAATCTGTTCCCCTAACCACATCAAAAAGACAGAACCTGCTGTCCAGGTCATGATAACAGTAAAAATATACAAAGAATTAAAATTTGCCAGGACACCGACGTTCCTAAGCCAAAAAACCATACCTATTCCCTGAATAAGGGAAAGAATAACTGTACCGTATCTGGTGTATTTGTTAACCACTCTAGCTCCTTCTTCTCCGCCTTCTTTTACCAGCTGTTCCAAACTAGGAATAACAAAAGTCAGTAGTTGAACAATGATAGAAGAAGTAATATAAGGATTGATTCCTAGGGCAAAAACGGAAAAGTTAGCCAGAGCACCACCGGCAAACAGGTTCAAAAAACTTAGGATGCCGCCGCCACCGTCCTGAAAAAATAGTTTCATAGCCTCTGGATTAGAACCGGGTACAGGAATGTGGGCGCCAATCCGGTAAACCAACAACATAAGAAGAGTATAAATCATACTCTGTCTAAGATCACGGATCTTCCAAGCGTTCCGTATAGTCTCAATCACTTAGATCACCTCAATCTTTCCACCGGCTGCTGCAATCTTTTCTGCTGCTGTTTTGCTAAAACTATGTCCTTTCACAGTCAATGCCTTAGTCAGTTCGCCATCACCAAGAATCTTTAGCCCATCTTTCATATTCTTGACTAATCCTGTTTCTTTTAAAAGTTCCGGGGTTACAACAGTACCAGCTTCAAACCTTTCTAATGCTCCTACATTCACTAAAGCATACTCTTTTTTAAAAATATTGGTAAAGCCCCGTTTAGGAATTCTTTGTTGATAAGGCATTTGTCCACCTTCAAAACCTGGTCTTACTCCCCCACCGGACCGTGCTTTTTGACCTTTTTGACCCCGGGTTGAAGTCTTCCCATGACCGGAACCAATGCCTCTTCCGACCCGTTTTTTATTTTTCTTTGAACCCTCTGCAGGATGCAACTCATGCAATTTCATATTTACACCTCCCTTGGACTCCTTCTGCTGCAAAGCTTGAGAAAATTAAGCTTCAATCTCTTCAACCTCAACAAGATGACTTACTTTTCTTATCATCCCTCTAATTTGAGGGGTATCATTATGTTCCACAGTCTTATTCAATTTATTTAAACCTAAAGCCTTT
>DUMD01000078.1 GCA_012840065.1 Clostridia bacterium | reverse complement strand
TAGAACGAAGATCTGTTGCATATCCAAACATCTCAGCAAGAGGCACTAAACCGTGAACAACTTGAAGATTGCCCCTCATTTCCATTCCTTCGATATGTCCACGCCGGGAATTAAGATCTCCTATGACATCACCCAAATATTCTTCAGGAATAGTAACTTCTACTTTCATAATTGGTTCTAATAAAACAGGTTTTGCTTTCAAAGCAGCATTTTTGAAAGCCATAGACGCCGCTACTTTAAAAGCCATTTCAGAAGAGTCAACCTCATGGTAAGAGCCATCATAAAGTGTTGCTTTAACATCGATAACCGGATATCCGGCCAAAACGCCGGCCGCCATTGCCTCTTTGATGCCGGCTTCAACAGGAGCAATATATTCTTTGGGAACAACCCCGCCAACAATCTTGTTGACAAATTCAAAACCGGATCCTGGTTCTCCAGGTTCAAGTTCAAGCCAAACATGACCATATTGTCCACGTCCACCGGTCTGGCGTATAAATTTACCTTCAGCCTTGGCAGTTTCCCTAATTGTTTCTCTATATGCTACCTGAGGTTTACCAACATTTGCCTCAACCTTAAACTCTCTTAACAACCTATCAACAATAATCTCCAAGTGTAATTCGCCCATTCCGGCAATAATTGTTTGACCGGTCTCATGGTCTGTATAAGCCCGGAAAGTTGGATCCTCTTCCGCTAAACGCGCTAAAGCAGTGCCCATTTTGTCCTGGTCAGCCTTGGTTTTAGGCTCGATAGCAACATTGATTACCGGTTCTGGGAACTGCATTGCCTCAAGGATAACCGGCTTATCTTCACTGCACAAGGTGTCTCCGGTTGTAGTATCTTTTAAGCCAACTGCCGCAACAATATCCCCAGCGGAAGCCTTCTGAATTTCTTCCCGGTGGTTTGCATGCATTTGCAGCAACCGACCAATTCTTTCTTTTTTGCCCTTAGTGGAATTATAAACATAAGAGCCTGCATTTAAAGTTCCTGAATAAATCCTCATAAAAGTTAGCTTACCAACATAAGGATCGACCATAATTTTAAAGGCTAGTGCAGCAAAACTTTCATTGGGATCAGATTTTCTAATAACTTCCTCTTCTTCCCCGGGGATTACCCCTTTTACCGGAGGAATATCCACAGGTGACGGCAGATATTCAACAATTGCATCAAGCAAAGCCTGCACGCCTTTATTTTTAAAGGAAGAACCACAAAGAACAGGAACCAATTGCAAACTTATGGTACCTTTACGAACACCCTGTTTAATTTCTGAAGTGGTAAGCTCTTCTCCTTCCAAATATTTCAGCATCAAGTCTTCATCAACTTCACAAATTGCTTCAATTAATTCTTCCCGATATTCTTCTACCATATCAAGCATATCTTCGGGAATATCCGTCTCATCACTTTTAGTTCCTAAATCATCAGTATATATTACAGCTTTCTTTTCAATCAGATCGACGAAACCCTGAAACTGATCCTCACTGCCAATAGGAAGTTGAAGAGGTATTGCTTTAGCACCCAATCTATCCTTTATGCTTTGGGTCGCACGATAAAAATCAGCTCCCACCCGGTCCATTTTATTAATGTAAGCGATTCTAGGAACTCCATACTTATCTGCTTGACGCCAAACAGTTTCAGATTGAGGTTCTACACCCTCAACAGAACCAAAAATGGCAACTGCCCCGTCAAGTACCCGCAGGGAGCGCTCAACCTCCACAGTAAAGTCAACGTGCCCGGGTGTATCTATAATATTAATTCTATGACCTTTCCAAAAGCAGGTTGTAGCAGCGGATGTAATTGTAATGCCCCGCTCCTGCTCCTGCTCCATCCAGTCCATAGTTGCAGCACCATCGTGAACTTCACCCATTTTGTGAACTCGACCGGTATAAAAAAGTATTCTCTCTGTGGTTGTTGTTTTACCAGCATCGATGTGCGCCATAATTCCAATATTTCTTGTTGTTTTTAATTGATCCATTTCCTTGGCCAAAAATAGCCCTCCTTTACCAATCAGAATTCTCTCACAAGACATTTTCCCTTTTTATTAATACTTTCTGCTCTCCCGTTCATCGAGAATTACCAATTTTACCAGCGGTAATGGGCAAATGCTTTGTTCGCTTCTGCCATTTTATGCGTTTCTTCTCTCTTTTTAATCGACGCACCTGTATTATTTACAGCATCCATAATTTCAGCGGCTAATCTTTCAGCCATAGTTTTTTCTCCCCGTTTACGGGCAAAATTAACCAACCATCTTAAGGCTAATGTCTGTCTGCGTTCTGCTCTAACCTCCACCGGTACCTGGTAAGTAGCACCCCCAACCCGACGAGGCCGAACTTCAAGAATAGGTTTAACGTTATTTACCGCTTGTTCAAAAACCTCAACAGGATCTTTGCCTGTTTTCTCTCTGATGATTTCAAAAGCCTGATACACAATTTTTTCAGCAGTACCTTTCTTTCCATCCAACATTACTTTATTAGTTAAACGAGTTACCAGCTCGCTGTTGTAAATCGGATCAGGCAATACTTCTCTTCTGGGCACAGCACCTCTTCTGGGCATTTAGTTCCCTCCTTTCCTGCATCTAGAAAACAATACTAATTAAAACTTGCTTTATTTTTTAGGTCTCTTAGTTCCATATTTAGAACGACCCTGACTACGTTTTTCTACACCTGCAGCATCCAATGCGCCCCGTACAATATGGTAACGTACCCCCGGCAGGTCTTTAACCCTTCCACCTCTCACTAAAACAACAGAGTGTTCCTGCAAATTATGGCCTATACCGGGAATATAGGAGGTTACTTCAATTCCATTAGTTAAACGAACCCGCGCTACTTTCCGCAAAGCAGAGTTAGGTTTCTTGGGAGTAGTTGTATAAACCCTCGTACATACTCCACGCTTCTGCGGCGACTCTTTTAAAGCCGGTGCGTCAGACTTTTTAATAACATCTTCTCTACCTTTTCTAACTAGCTGATTAATCGTTGGCACCAAACCCACCTCCTTCCATGCACAAAACCTTGATTAACCCCAGGGGAAATTTCCCCTGGGGATCTGTTAACTTTCGATAATTGCTGCTGAAGCTGCACCCACATCAATACCACAGGCTTTACCAAGCTCAGCCATGGTATCGACATAAGCCACCTCTATTCCTATCGCCTGGCATTTTTCCAACAAGTCTTTAACTACATGGGCTTCTGCATCTTTTGCAACATAAACTTTTTCTACCTTACCTTTTTCTATAGCTTTAAGAGTTTGCTTCGTTCCAACAACTTTCTTTTTTGCTTTTTTTATAAGTGATAATGGCATTTTTTCGCGACCCTCCCTTTTTTCAATCCCAACCAATGAAAAAAGTTCATTGTAATCAAATACTTTTCTATTTTAGCATCATTAATTATTACTGTCAACAGAATCTGCCTGTTCAGAAGTCAGATTGTTTTCATCATTTTCAATGCTAGAAATAACCACATTACGATAACGACTCATACCCGTTCCGGCCGGTACCAGTTTACCAATAATGACATTTTCTTTTAATCCTAACAGCGGATCTACCTTACCTTTTATCGCCGCTTCGGTAAGAACTCTGGTTGTTTCTTGGAAAGAAGCAGCAGATAAGAAGGATTCAGTAGCTAAAGATGCTTTCGTTATCCCTAAAAGTACCGGTTTAGCTATGGCAGGTTCTCCTCCTTCCATAATTACCCGGGCATTTTCATCTTCAAACTCAAAGATATCAATCAAACCACCTGGTAAAAGATCCGTATCACCAGGATCCTCTACTTTTACTTTTCTTAACATTTGTCTGATTATTACTTCTATGTGTTTATCGTTAATATCAACACCCTGCATCTTATAAACTTTTTGTACTTCATGCAATAAGTAAATTTGAACTCCTCTTATTCCCTTTACCTTTAAAATATCATGAGGATTAATCGAACCTTCGGTAAGGGCGTCTCCGGCCTCAACCGTGTCCCCATCCCTTACTTTTAACCTAGAACCATAAGGAACAGAATAAATCCTTTTTTCTCCATCCGGGGATGTTACTTCAATCTCCCGTTTTCCTTTTACCTCCATAAATCTGACAATTCCTTCAATTTCAGAAATGATAGCTTGACCTTTCGGTTTACGTGCTTCAAAAAGCTCCTCTACCCGAGGAAGACCTTGGGTAATATCATCACCGGCAACACCACCGGTATGGAAGGTTCTCATTGTAAGCTGAGTACCCGGCTCGCCAATGGATTGGGCTGCGATAATACCCACAGCTTCTCCCACATCAACATTATCCCCGGTAGCCAAATTCCGACCATAACATTTAGCGCAAACTCCATAGCGGGATTTACAGGTTAAAACTGAGCGAATAGGGATATCCTTCATCTTGGCTTTAATAATTATGTCCACCGCTTCTTCGTTAATGGTTTCATTTCTTCTAACAATTAATTCCTTTGTTTCCGGATGATAAATATCTTCACTGGCAACTCTTCCCAGAATCCTATCGGCTAAAGATTCTATCTCATCTTCTCCGTCTTTAATTGCATTTATTTTGATTCCTAAAGTTGTACCGCAATCTTCTTCTCGAACAATTACGTCCTGGGCAACGTCAACCAATCTTCTGGTAAGATAACCGGAGTCAGCTGTTCTTAAAGCCGTATCTGCCAAACCCTTTCTGGCTCCGTGAGTAGAAATAAAGTATTCCAGCACCGTCAAACCTTCTCTAAAATTAGCCTTAATCGGAATATCAAAGATTTTACCTGAAGGGTCAGCCATCAGGCCCCGCATTCCAGCCAATTGACGAATCTGTTGCACATTACCCCGGGCACCGGAAATAGCCATCATATAGATCGGATTAAATTTATCCAAATTATTCATTAAAGCCTTAGTAATCCGATCAGTAGTCTTTGTCCAAATATCAATGATTTTATTATACCGTTCCTCTTCGCTGATCAAACCGCGGCGATATTGTTGTTCAACCTGTTCAACGATCTTATCTGCTTCGGATAGGATTTGACCCTTTTCTTCTGGGATTTTTATATCTGTTACACCCACGGTTATTCCTGCTTTAGTTGCGAACTTAAAGCCAAGTTCTTTAATTTCATCAAGCATTTGGGCGGTTTTAGAATTTCCTAAACGACGGTAGCATTCAGCTACAATTCTACCAAGAACTTTTTTATCAACTACTTCGTTAATATAATCCAACTCTTTAGGTAGAGCAGAATTAAAAATAACCCTACCAACTGTTGTTTCTATCAGCCCCTTCTTTTCAGTACGGACTTTAACCACAGCATGCAAAGAAACGCACTTGCTTTCGTAAGCTAGGACAGCTTCATTTTCATCAGTGAAATACATACCTTCACCATCGGCACCCTCTTTGGAAATGGTGAGGTAATAACAACCCAATACCATATCTTGAGTTGGAGTTACTACCGGACGACCGTCTTTAGGATTTAAAATATTATTGGACGAAAGCATCAATAATCTTGCTTCTGCCTGGGCTTCAGCAGATAAAGGTACGTGAACAGCCATTTGGTCACCGTCGAAGTCGGCATTATAGGCCGTACAAACCAATGGGTGAATATTTATTGCCCGGCCTTCTACCAAAACCGGTTCGAAAGCTTGAATCCCTAAACGGTGTAGAGTTGGTGCCCGGTTCAACATAACCGGATGTTCTTTTATAACCTCTTCCAGAACATCCCAAACCTCGGGCTTTACTCTTTCTACCATTCTTTTTGCGCTTTTAATATTATGAGCATATTGTTCAGTGACAAGTTTTTTCATAACAAAGGGCTTAAATAGTTCTAAAGCCATTTCCCTAGGCAGACCGCATTGATGAAGTTTAAGCTTGGGACCAACCACAATAACGGACCGTCCTGAATAATCCACTCTTTTACCTAAAAGGTTCTGGCGGAAACGTCCCTGTTTACCTTTTAACATATCACTTAATGATTTTAACGGGCGGTTACCAGGACCGGTAATCGGCCGTCCCCTTCTGCCATTATCAATCAAAGCATCTACTGCTTCCTGCAACATCCTCTTTTCATTGCGTACAATAATATCCGGGGCACCTAAATCCAACAATCTTTTTAAGCGATTATTCCGGTTAATAACCCTACGATAAAGATCATTCAAATCGGAGGTAGCAAACCTGCCCCCATCCAACTGGACCATTGGCCTTAATTCCGGCGGAATAACCGGAATTACATCAAGGATCATCCATTCAGGGCGATTTCCTGATTTCCGAAAAGCTTCAACCACTTCTAACCGTCTAATTGCCCGTATCTTCCGCTGACCGGAAACTTCTTTAAGTTCCTGTCTCAATTCTTTCGCCAATTGATCCAGGTCTATTTCGGCTAAAAGCTGTTTAATTGCTTCTGCACCCATTTGGGCTTTAAATAAATTACCATATTTTTCTTTATACTCACGATATTCGGCCTCAGTTAATAACTGTTTTTTAGTTAAGGGGGTTTCCCCCTGATCCACTACTATATAAGCTGCAAAATAAAGCACTTTTTCTAGGGCCCGGGGAGACATATCCAGCAGCAATCCCATTCGACTAGGAATGCCTTTAAAATACCAGATATGGGAAACCGGTGCCGCTAATTCAATATGACCAAGTCTTTCCCGACGCACTTTGGAACGGGTTACCTCTACCCCGCAACGATCACAGACTATCCCCTTATACCTAACTCTTTTATATTTTCCACAATGACATTCCCAATCCTTAGTTGGACCAAAAATCTTCTCGCAAAACAAACCTTCCCGTTCAGGTTTTAGAGTCCGATAGTTAATAGTCTCAGGTTTTTTAACTTCTCCACTGGACCAAGCCCTAATCTGTTCTGGAGATGCTAAACCAATTTGCATCCGGTCAAAATTATTCAGATCTAACAAGGGCCTCTCTCCCTTCATTGTTTACTTAACCTTACTGCTCTAAAAACTAACAAGGATTTTTTATAAAAAACATTGTTACCTAAAAACCCGTTAAATCCCCCTCTTGTTTAAAAGTCGTCGATATCGTCAATATCGCCAATATCAATATCATCAATATCAATATCTAAATCTTCAGCTAGATTTTCAAAATTGTCCTCTTCCCCTTGTTCGACTACATCTCCATCTTTATCACTTTCATCCTCTTCGCTTTCAATGTCGATACCTAATTCTTTTGCCATAGCACTTATATCTTCGTCAGTTTCTTTAATCTCTATTTCCTCATCATTTTCGGATAACATTTTTACATCCAAAGCTAAACTCTGCAGTTCCTTAATCAGTACCTTAAAGGATTCGGGCACACCCGGTTCCGGAATGTTTTCTCCTTTAACAATCGCTTCATAGGTTTTCACCCGACCCACAACATCGTCTGACTTAACAGTAAGCAACTCCTGGAGAGTATAGGCGCATCCATAGGCCTCCAGGGCCCAAACTTCCATTTCACCAAAACGCTGCCCACCAAATTGAGCCTTACCGCCTAGCGGCTGCTGAGTAACTAAAGAGTATGGTCCGGTAGAACGAGCATGAATTTTATCATCTACCAGGTGGGCTAGTTTAAGCATATAAACATAACCTACAGTTACAGGATTATCAAAAGGTTCCCCTGTTCTTCCATCATAAAGTATTGTTTTTCCGTCTTCCGGCAATCCTGCTTTTTTGAGAGTTTCCATAATTTCATCTTCAGTTGCTCCATCAAATACCGGCGT